>NZ_SJPT01000008.1:109460-377705 GCF_007860095.1 Novipirellula galeiformis
TCTTTTTGGCAGTCAAAAGAAAACCAAACCGCTCGCGCAAATTCAGTGCCAATCACATGTGGTTGGGAGCATAATGTTCCTGGAATGTGAAAATGAGTGCCATTTGGCTAACGCCCAAGCGGCTAATGGGATTTTACCCAATCATTCCTGCCTCCTTGCTTAGCCAATGACGTTCACCTTGGCTGGGCATTCGCAAGTTCAAGCCCAACCTTTTCGCCAAGATGGCAACCTTGATGAGTTCCGTATCGAATCACAGTCTCGCAGCAAGACAAGCGAGCGGACAAGCCAGCGGACATGGCTTCGGGACGATCACAGGGGTATTCACTCCGTGTGTGTTGACGATCCTTGGCGTGATCATGTTTTTGCGTTTTGGATTTGTCGTTGGCCAAGCGGGCGTGGTGGGGACGATTGCGATCGTTCTGTTCAGCAACGCGATCACACTCCTGACGACGCTTTCGCTCTCGGCGATTGCGACCAACACCAAAGTCGAAGGGGGCGGTGCCTACTTTCTGATCAGCCGTAGTTTGGGGGCGGAATTTGGGGGCGCGATCGGGCTCGTCTTCTTCGCCGCCCAAGCGTTGTCGGTCGCCATGTATGTGATTGGATTCACCGAGGCGCTGCTCACTTATTTACCGGAGGGGATTTCACCCACGCTGGTGGCCTCGCTGACAAACGTGGCGGTGTTTGGCTGCGTTGCGATCGGCGCCGGTTGGACGCTGAAGATCCAGTTTCTAATTTTGGCGTCAGTGTTGGTTTCATTGCTTTCGTTTTACGCGGGCGCCTGGAATGCATTTGACCTCGAAACCTTGGCCCGCAACCGAGGTCCCGGTTTCACCGGTGGAGAGACGTTTTGGACGATGTTTGCCTTGTTTTTTCCGGCCGTCACCGGGATCATGGCAGGGGCCAACATGTCGGGCGACTTGCGCAATCCGGCACGCTCGATTCCGCTGGGAACCTTGACCGCGGTCTTTGTCACCGGGTTGATCTATTTATCCGAAGCGATTTTGATTGGAGGTTGCCGTGACCGCGAAGCGTTGATCACGAACAATCTTGTCCTCTCGGACATCGCCCTGATGCCGGTGTTGATTGCGGCGGGGGTCTTTGCCGCCACGATTTCATCAGCGTTGGGCAGCATGATGGGAGCGCCGCGGATTCTGCAATCCCTGGCTCGCGACCGCCTGTTCCGCACCCTGGAGCCCTTGGGCGTGGGCTCGGGAAGCAATTCCGAACCGCGACGTGCCATTTTGGTGACGTTTCTGATTTCGCAAGCCGGCATCCTGCTGGCCGATCTCAATTCGATTGCGCCGTTGATCACGATGGCGTTTTTAGTCACGTACGGGTTATTGAACCTGGCCACGTTCTACGAATCGATTACCAAAAATCCGAGCTATCGACCCCAGTTCAAATTTTGCCACTGGACAACCTCGCTTGCCGGAGCGATCGGCTGCGGCGTGGTGATGTTGTTGATCGATTGGCGATGGGCGTTTGTTTCCATTGCTCTGTTTGCGGCACTGCATTGGTACCTTTCGAAGATCGATTTGTCGGCGGATTGGGGAAACGTCAATAGCGGCTTGTTGTTTGAACGTACACGCAAAAATTTATTAAAACTCGAAGGTGAGCTTTACCACCCCAAAAATTGGCGACCGTTTGTGTTGGCGCTTAGCGGAACTGGGTTTTCCCGTCCCCATCTCGTGGTCTTTGGTTCCTGGTTGACGTCAAAAACAGGCGTTTTGACACTGGGTCAAGTGATCCCCGGCGAGTTGGACGACCGCCACCAACGCCGCATTTCACAAGAAAGGCTGCTGCACACAATGATCGGCGAGCATGATTTGAACGCCTTTCCTGCGGTGGTCGTGGCCAGCGATTATGTGTCTGGGGTGGAAGCCTTGGTGCAATGCCAGGGGCTGGGGCGATTGCGGCCCAACGTGGTGCTGCTTGGGTGTCCCCTTTCGGTCGACCGCATGAAGACATTCGGCGGCTTGCTGCGGAATCTGAAAGGGCTCTCTAGGAGTGTGGTGGTGTTGCGCCGCACCGACGATCCCGACGACGATTGGCAGCCCCCGAGTGGTACCGTGGACGTGTGGTGGCGAGGTCGTGCGAACGGGGAACTGATGGTCTTGCTGGCTCATCTGTTATTGCAAAACGAGCATTGGCGAGGACGGGAACTGCGTTTGCTACGGGTCGTCGATAACAAAGCGGGAATCGAAGAGGTCCGAAAGCACTTGGATGGACTGCTCAAAGAGGCACGAATTCCCGGTGTCACGAAGGTGGTTGTTTCGAAGGATTCCGAGTTGGCGATCCAGACGACCAGCCGCAATGCCGCGTTTGTGTTTCTGGGCATGCAGCCCCCGAATCCTGGCGATGAAGAAGCGTTTTTCTATCGAACCGAAAAGTTAGCAGGCGGGATGTCGCGAGTCGCGTTCGTCCAAAGTGCTGGAGGAATGAGGCTAGAGTCCTAAGTGATGACCGAGCAAACCACGATCAACGAAGATTCCACCATCAATGCGTTTTTGATTCACGCTGCGATGTTATTGCATCGCTACGGAACTCCATCGCACCGTCTCGAACGCGTGATGTCGCACGTGGCTTCGTCCTTGGGCGTGGAAGCGGTGTTTCTTTACACTCCCACGGCGTTGGTGATATCGATCAAGAACGGAGAGGCTGAAAACACCGTGGTGCGTCGTGTGGAAACCCGTGAGATGCACGTTGATAAGCTGTTTCAGGCCGATGATATCTTGGCCAAACTTGAACGCAAGCAAATCACGCTCAAGATCGCTGCGACGCGATTGCGTGAGATTGATCAGGCCTCAGCCACGTATCCGTTTTGGGTTTCCGCCATCGCATGTGCGATCGGTTGTGGTGCAATCGCCGCGCTGTTTCGCGGCTCGCCGGCCGAGGTTTTGGCGGCGGCGGTGATTGGAATGCTGACGGCCGTGATCGAGCGGATCGCCGATCGTTACAGCCGTGAAGCCAGCTTGATTCATCCTGCTGCCGGGTTCGTTGCCGCGATCTTGTCCCTCGCCTATGCGCGTTTTATTGTGCCGATCGATGACCGTTTGGTCACCCTAGCGGGACTGATTGTGTTGATCCCTGGACTGACCTTGACGGTCGCGTTAACGGAGCTCGCCGTCGGCCATCTGTCGGCGGGAGTGGCCCGCTTGGCTGGCGCCGTGGTAACCTTGTTCACGCTGTTGTTGGGAGCTGCGATCGCTTGGCAATTCGCACAAGAGTGGCGAGATATTCCTGAAAAGATCATTGCCCCGGAGTCTTGGATGCAATGGATTGCCCTGCTGGTCGCTCCGATCGCGTTTGCAATCATCTTTCAAGCCCGTTTGCCTCAATGGCCGGTGATCTTCGCCGTTTCAATGCTCGGGATTCTGGTCAGCCGATCGGTCGGTCCCAAGTTTGGTGCCGAAGTCGCATCCTTCTCGGCAGCGCTGGCGGTGGGATGTGGCAGCAACCTGTATGCTCGCATGAGAGGTCGTCCGGCATTGATCGCAATGACTCCCGCCATGATCGTCCTGGTACCCGGTTCGTTCGGTTACCGATCTCTGATTGCGATGTTGGATCATGAAACGATCGCGGGAATTGAGATTGCTTTCTATACCATCATGATTGCCATGTGTTTGGTGGGCGGATTGCTGATGTCGAACGCGGTCGTGCCGCCCCGACGAGTCCTGTGACGTCGCTGGCGTGCTAATCCTGGGGGCGGATCCTGTGGCGATCATCGCAGCTGGAAAGCCGCTCTCGAACTTCATCACTCGCCGAGTACTACGCCCCAATGTCGATGGACGATTTGCCTAAAGACCCCGCTTCGTCGCACAAGCCGATGCGCTGGGGCACGCTTGTCGAAGCGTATCAGCAAGCCGTCTATTGGTGTGAATTGCCCGAGCAATACGTTGCGATCCGAATCGGTCAAATGCATCCAACGCTTGATTCCGCACTGGCTCAACACGCGATTCACGACTGGGCTTACATCACCGCCTACAACCCATTTTCACAGCGGAGCACTCCGCAGCAAAATCGTGCAATGAACCGGCAACTCGCGGATGATCTCGGTCGGCGTGGTTACACGTATTGGCGCGGCAGCGGAATCGACCTGGCAGGTGCTTGGCCGCCGGAGGCCAGTTTTCTCGTGCTTGGGATCGATCGGGTTGTCGCTTGTGATTTAGCCCGAACGTACGACCAAAACGCCATCGTCGCCGGTCACATCGGAGAAGCAGCTGAGCTGATCGTGCTCTCGAACCCATCATCGCCCCACTCGGCTTAAGCGACGATCGGTGCGCTGTTGATTGCCCTCGTCGTTGCCTCAGTCGCGATAGCCACGACATTGATTGGCCCACGGCTTGTACGCCCTCCTTTATCCCGCACATCTCACGACGAATGGTTTTCGATCCGATCCCGATAGGGATTGAGGACCTTAGCCGTAGGTAAACGAAGCGCCCCCTGGGGAAAGCGAGAGTGCGAAATCGATTTCGACCCTGAAGGGGTCGTAGCCCAGTTGTCTGTGACCCCTTCAGGGTCAATTCAGAGGTTAGTTTAGGTTTTCCGGTGGTGTTCGCTACGCTCAAACCACCGGCTAATTGCTAAAATCCCTAGCGGGATTGGACTAAAAAAGGAAGTGTTAGATAAAGAGGGCGTAAGCCGTGGGGAAATCTTTCGTCGCTATCACGACGGAAGATGTGGGTAAAGACAAGCGGACCATGCCTCCCCGACGAGGCTGCGCCCGTCGACCCTCCCCAAACTTCGTTGGGGGAGGGTAAAGACATCGGTCGAGGCCGCCCGACTTTGCCGTGCTCACTCCACCGGAACCAACTGGGCGTCCACGCCGAGCGTTCCCTTCGCAGCCGATCCGCTATGGTCCAACACGAAGGGACCAAATTGGCGATCGAGGTGCATTAGCAATACGGTATCCGGCTCGGGAGCGAGTCGTCGTAGCGGTTTAAAGTCGGACGAGTAAATCGCCTGCTTCGTCACTCGGACTTCATCGATCTTGCCCAGGAAGGCTCGAGTCGGTTGCCCCTGAGTATCGGGATCGGCTCCGATGAACAATGGCAGCTTGTTTGTCGTGCGTTTCCCGGTCGCTTTCTTGGTGCCTACCAACGTTCCGTTGATATACAACTTCACTGCCGATCCGTCGTAGACGCCGGCCAAGTGCGACCATTGATCCACTGGCAAGACGTCCGTCGCCTTGGCGCTGTGATAGCGGTCAGCCAAGTGAACATCAAATTGAGGGACCCCTTCGTCCATAAAGAAGGCGAATTCGCTCCGCTGTGTTTTTGCGATCAAACCGCGGTGGCCAGCCACTTGGGCTGGATTGACCCATGCTTCCAAGGTGAACGGCCCATCGGGCAATGCCAATTCCGAGGAATCAATGCGGACGGTCGAACGCTCTCCCGTCACTTCCAAGCATCGATTCTCTTTGCCAGTGAAGTAGTCCGCCGGGACGGCGGATAATTTCATCGCCACCGGGGTCGAGCTGGGAGGCAAGTTGATTCGTGTCGATTTGCCGACGTAGTGCAAATCCAATCGCAAGCGTGGGTTGGTTAATTCGGTTTCGAGGTCGACGCTGCGTTGCAACGCGAACGTGAGCTGCTTGGTTTCACCAGGCGGGATCGTCAAGTGTTGATGATCAAGCGTCGCAACCCAGTCGCGGTTGACGGGATCGAGCGATGCTGTGGCATCGATGGGTTGCTGCGACGTATTGCTCAGCGAGAAGACAAGTTCGCCCGTAGCGGATCCATCCATTTGCAACGTCAAACTATTGTCAACCTCGACGGGCCGGATGCTTCGAGCCTTGTTCACATCGGCAAGAAACTCAGGGGTGAACTCCTTAGGATCGATCACCGATCCCACGGGCAACGCCGCCACCGTGACGCTCTCTTTTCGCACCGTCACGACGTTTAAATGATGCAAGTATCCAGCCCCGGGAATGTCAGCCGACAAATGGCCGCCCGTCGTTGCCAGCGTGTAGTAAGCAATGCCGTCCTTGGGGCCATCAAAACGCATTTGATGAATGTGCCCCGCAAACACAGCGCTGACATTGCCCGCATCCTTTAACATCGCATGGACTTCGTCCCAATTGCCCTCGCCATAACCTCGGCCGATCCAGCGTGGGTGATGCAGAAAAACGAAGACGTGCTCCAGACCTTTGTGCTTTTCAAGTGACTGCTTCAGAAAATCAAGTTGCTCAGGACTCATCTTTTGTAGACGAGGTTCACTAAACCCCTTCTGGTTCGTGGCGTCGTCTCCTTCGTCGCTGTAAAGCACGATGAAGCCAGCTCGCTTGTGCTGGAATGTGTACCACAGTGGGCCGAAGTGCTTTTCGTAATTCAATTCATGATGACCTTCGGGAGCTTTCCCGGTGCCTCGCCAATAGACGTCATGATTGCCGGCAACGGGAAACCATTGCATCTTCAACCGATTCATGATGTCCTTGTACTCTTGCATCTGATCGAGCCACTGAGGCGCTTCGTTATAGCCTTGGATCAAATCGCCTACGGTCATGACCAAATCGGGGTCGAGCAAGTTGGTGTCGGCAACCGCTTGATCGAGCACCTTCAAGCCTGCCGGAACACCACCGGTGCGGTCACCATAAACGACAAAGTGGAAGACATCCTCCTCTTTGGCGAGCGGCAAAACGCGTCCCGCTTCACGCGTGGTGAAAAATTTAGGCGAGTCGTCGTGGGCATGTTTGTGATCGTGACCGTGAGGGCCTTCATGAGCAAAGGTGCTCGCCACGATCATGCACATCAAAGCACAAGCTGAGCTGTTTACAAAAAATCGGAACA
Source organism: Novipirellula galeiformis (assembly GCF_007860095.1). NCBI lineage: Bacteria > Pseudomonadati > Planctomycetota > Planctomycetia > Pirellulales > Pirellulaceae > Novipirellula > Novipirellula galeiformis. The sequence goes on from NZ_SJPT01000008.1 coordinate 116,252, forward strand.
TGGGGGATCGTCGTGGGGGGAAGGGGGAGGAAATGAAAAGGGGAACGGTGGGGCATCAATGAACCGTTCCATAATACTTTAAACCGAGGTCGTACATCGGCGTTTCCCCAGGAGTGGCTTGGTGCGTCCGTCACGGTCTCGCCGAGGGGATGTTGGCGAGAGAGCAAAATCAGCGTTCTGGTGGATGTTCCGAAGGCACCGCTGCCCACGGAGGCCGCATTCCAATGGAACGCCTTGACCGTGCGTTTAGGTAGGCCGTGCTTCGGAACAGGATGGGCTTCGGAGTAGGCTGGCCTTCGGAGTAGGGCAGGGCAGGGCAGGGCGATAACGCGCGTTGCGGGGTTACAAGGAAGCCTTCGTCGAGCCGTCGCTGCGAAGGTCAAAATCGAATTGCGTTTGCGAGCTCGACACATTCACTTTCAATTCGGATTGCTTGTTATAGGTCGCGGGAAAACGCTCCGTCGGTTTGGCATTGGGAGCGTTCGACTCGCTCTCACTCTCGCCATCGTCTCCCTCGTCGCCTCGTTCTCCGGTACTGGCAACGGTGCTGATGCGAACGGTCTTTAGACCTTTGGTCACCCCGTTGACTTGGCTATTGAACTTCAACTCGTAGTAACCCGTTTCATCGGTGGTACCATAGGAAAACGTGCGGTCATCTGCTTCAAAAAAGACGACGGCACCTTCGATGGGCGTTCCGTCGATCGCGACCGTTCCCGAGACGGGAACTAATCCGATGTTGGAGTAGTCCGCGTGGAGCGCGTTGTTGCACCCCAGAGTGGACAAGGCGAGCACGATGCACAACGTCGTCACGATCGCCGTGGCTTGTAGGTGAGGTTTCATGGTTGTATTTCGCAATGCTAGATAGGGAAACGCTAAATTGGGAAACGCTAAGTAGGGACGTGCTCAGTAGGGACGTTGGACGTAGAGGCCGATTGCCTCTGCGTTCCGAGGGGGTGTTTGTGATGCAACCGCAGGGCAGGGGCGAATGGTGATTAGAATTCGCTGACGACCTCGCCACCGTTTCTGGATCCCAGAGCGTTGTAAGTTTGCATGTCGATCGAATCGGAAAGGAAGCGAACCGCACCATCGCCCATTGAAAAATGAGCTCCGCCGATGTGGTAACTACCAAAGGAGAGTTCCATCATGTAGCCGCTGGTCGTCGGGGCGGTGCGAATCGCGTTGATCTTTGCGATCGTCGTGCCGACGACCTCCGAGAACTCGGTTCCGCCGGTACCGCCATCGCAGCGACACGGATCGGTCTGAGGCGAACCGATGTACCAGTAATCCATCCCCTGGCCGTCTTTGCCAAAATTAGGATCGGTGTACGATTCGCCGACCATGATCGTGTTGGAGGTTCCGTCGATGATGTCGCGAAACTTGGTTTTGCTACAGGCATAAAAAATGCCGTCTTGGATGAGGTGCTCAAGCGACTTGGTCCCAGCCGCGGCGGTACTCGCATCGTCCGAACTCGATTCGGTTCCAGCGCTGCCTCGGTAACTTCCCGGAACTCGCTCGGCGATCCCGTTGAAGTCCATCTGCTCGGGAAGCGCCATGCTTGGGCATCGATAGGTACCGATCACAGTACTAACCGCTGCTTGATTCGGAGAGCCATCGGCACCCCAATTCCCAAGACCACTCTCTTGGAAAATCAGAGTTTGATACAGATTGGCTTGTTCAATTTGAGGAAGAATATGACCGCTCCACGTCATTCCACGAGTATCCCAGCCATAGGGGAAGACGCGAAATGTATCGTGGTAGGTATGCAGCCCCAAACCGATTTGTTTTAGATTGTTACCGCACGACATTCGTCGCGCTGCTTCGCGGGCGGATTGCACGGCGGGAAGCAGCAAGCCAACCAAGATACCAATGATCGCGATCACGACCAAAAGTTCGACCAGAGTGAATGCACCGCGGGGCGAACGGGGCGAACGGGGTGAGCGATTGGCGGTGGTTCGATTCCACAGCATGTTTTCGATTCCGTATTGGGATACTTCGATAAAAACGAGTCAGCTGCTGAGTTGCAACTTTTGGGTTTCTGATTCCGATCACAGTGAAGTGATCGGCGGGAGAATAGAGAAACGCGATGAGGTTTTCGTCAACGAAATGTGAAGGATTGATGTGGCTGGTCGCAACGATCGGTGATCCCCCCGACAGCGAAAAAGGGGGCAAAATCAAGTGCGATTCCAGGCCACGCTAAGCAGAATGCTAGGTGGAAATTGTGCCCGATAGCAGGCCGTTGGTTTCTATCGAGGGGGAGCCGAAACGCCAAAGATATTTTGCGTTTTTTACGCCCGACTGAGCCTCATCGCTGAAATGGAGGGGCGACGGCAAAACGCAAACTTCAAAACGCAGTGGGGGGGCACTTTCCGCGTCGATCGAGCGTGCTCGCGATGCTCAAGTTGGAACCCGTCGTCATCAGCGACGTCATCAGCGTCGTCATCAGCGACGAACGACAGCGTCGAGCACGTCATCGATCTCTCGCAGCGTGGCATCGTCGAGCTCGACTCCGACGGCGGCAACGTTCTGGTGAATTTGCTGCGGATGCGTGGCGCCGATGATGGCCGAGCTGACACATTCCTGCTTGAGCACCCAGGCCAGCGCTAGCTGAGACATCGACAACGAAAGTCGCTCAGCGATGGGGCGAAGGCGTTGGACCGACTCCAGTACGCGATCCTCGGTGAATCGCCGGATCCCTCTCGCTGCGGCTCGCGAGTTGCTCGGGGGACGCTCGTTCGGCGTATACTTTCCCGTCAAAACCCCTTGCGCCAAGGGAGACCACACAATCTGGCCGATGCCAAGTTTTTTGCACAGCGGAAAGACTTCGGGTTCCGGCTTGCGGTACAGCATCGAGTACTGCGGTTGGCTGGAAACGAAACGCTTCACGTGCTCGATGGCATTGGCGGACTTGATCCGTCGAGGCGACCATTCGCTGAACCCGATATACCGCGCCTTGCCCGCATCGACGACCTCACTCATCGCCCGCATCGTCTCTTCGAGCGGCGTGTCGTAATCGAAGCGATGGCATTGATACAAGTCAACATAATCGGTTCGCAATCGCTGCAGCGACGCATCGATTTGCTTATGTATCTGCGCGCGTGAGAGTCCCTGGTCGGTGTCGGACATGGGGAAATAGACCTTCGTCGCCAAGATGTACTGATCACGCTTGTAGGGTGACAGCAATTCTCCGAGCAAAGATTCTGCGGCGCCGCGGCCATACATGTTGGCGGTGTCAAAAAAGTTGATTCCCAGCTCAAAGGCGCTCTGGACACAGTCACGCGTTGCTTCGCGATCGACTGAGACGCCATACGTCAGCCACGATCCAAGTGCAATCTCCGAGACGTGAAGGTCGCTGTTACCGAGTTGTCGAAATCGCATTTACAAACCATTGCCTCCGCTTGTGTAAAGCAAAAGATGCACCGGTCCCGCGGCCGCAAAGGTCCATTCCGAACTGCGGGGGATCGACCTTCGGCTTAGACGCATTTTAATTTTGATGTAGCTACCGTCGCGGTCGCGGTGGACCACGTTCTGGCGAACGTAGCATGCGGTATGCTGGCCACGTCATTTTTCAAAATGCATCTCGACCCTAAACAAGGCACTCCTAATCTTAATCGTACTCTTATTCCCGTCTGCGCAAGCCCCGCTGGACCGTAACCAACCGAAGAAGATTAAGGTTAAGATTGAGATTAGGATTACGATTAAGAAACAAAAGAAGGCAAAGCCATGCGACCGTTTCGATCCGAGAAACGGGATATCGTCATTCAACTGAAATCGTCAGTTGCGTTGAGATGCATCCGTGTCAACGTGGCGTGAATCCGCAGGCTCATCGTCCTTCTTCTCCAAGATTCTCGCTTGTTTAAGCCCTAGATGCGATTGACGCCGGACTCTTTCACCCGCTCGTTCGCGACGTCCTTCAATGTCGCGTAGATCGTGCCGTCATACTCGGTACAGATGGGAGGCAAGGGGCGGCGTTGCCAATAGTTGACTAATAACGTCAATCGCAATTCCTCCGCTTCCTGTTCCGCCTTCGGGTTGGGGATGACACCATGGCGCAGCGTTCCGGGGAAAACGACATAGTGATTGGGCACGGCGTCCACTGATTTTCCGAATTCCGCTTTTTCGGGAATCATTGACTTGCCATCGGGTGCCAGGACTTGATCGAGAATCAGGGTGGGACTCGATGGAAACGAATTCAGATAAAGAACGCTGGAGAGAATCGGATGAATGGATTGATCGGTTTTTTTCTTCAGAGCCAGATCTTGGTCAAAGTGCAATCGCAATTCTTTGCCATAACCCAACCGTCCTAGCCACCATTCCATGCCAATGCATTGTGGACCAGGGTCCACCTGTTCTAAGAGTGCCACAACCGCTTCTTCGGCGACGTTGGTGGGTTCCGCATCTCGCGGGAACCAGAATGTCGTCGTGTAGCTACCGTTACCCTTCATCCGCTCATAGCCCAGTGCACGAACGGCGTAGGCGAGGCGCGTAAAAATTGCATCGGGCAAGGCATCTTCAATCAAACCGATTTCAGCGACGGGGGCCGAGTTTTGAGGTTCACTCATCTGGTTGCTCTCCGTGGAAGTGCCTGGTTTCTTGCCACTGATGTTACCCCTCTGCGGTGCGGTGTGCCAATGGTTTTTAAGTAGAGGAAGCTAGAAATGAAGCAAAAAAGGAGAGCCCATCGGCAGCCAAGGGGACCGAGATCGCTCGGCGGGGAACCACGGCTAGGCGCGGATATTTCCTAACCCGACGCGTAAGTTTTGACGTTGCGCTTTTGTATTTAGGGGCAAAGCCCCGGAAGTTTGCCTAGCCCAGCCCAACGGGCTGGGGCCGAGAAAACCAATGAATTGAAGGGCCAACGGCCCGGTCGATAGTTCGCATCCATCGCCGGCGCCTAGCAATCGGCCGGGCCGTTGGCCCTTAGGTTCGTGTGCATCGAAGACCTGGCCCGTTGGACTAGGCTGGGCAAATTGCTGGGCCTTCGGCCCGGAGAGACTCCGCTGGGTTGCTTGCCACGGATCTTGTGGCGCCAAAGTAGATGGCATTGGGCTAACGCCATGCGGCGAGAGCATTTTTAATTTTGATGTACATCGTGTCGCCCGACGGTGGACCGCGTTCTGGCGAACGCAGCTACGGTTTGAATCCCACGTCATTTTTGAGAATGCGGCTAATTTTGTAGACAGACTTCTGCCTAGGCATTTAGGCAAGCTCGATGTCGTCGTTTGCCCGGCAGACGCGGTCATGGAATTCACAAACGCCTGTCACTTGTCGCGAGACGCGATGAATGGCCCCAATCGCTTTGACAAAACGACAGGCTGCGTAGTTTGCCGCGGTGGCTTCATATTTTTCGACCCAAGCGTGGCGGACGGGAATCTGCGTTTGTTTGATTGGCCACACGCCCGGTCGCGGCTTTAAGTGGTCAACGATACCGATTCGCCAAGGCTTTGCGGTGAGCCGAGCGCGAAAACAGTTTTGCTTCTGACACATGACCGCATAAGTACGATCGACACCGAGCGACTTGAAGGCCGCGTCAACTTGGGAAGACCGGGGATCAAAGGTGGCGTGCATCGCCAAAACTCGAAATCCATTGGGCGTTCGATAGATCCGCAGATGCCATTCGGGATGGGTGCGGGTGAAGTGATCGAATCGTCGCAACGCAATCGGCTCGTGTCCGCCCCTGAGCGTGATCGAGATTCTGTGAATCCAGTGCAGCAAGAGATGGATCGCCGTGGCAGCGATCGGCAACACTAAAATTCCCTTTGCGAGACTCTCGAGTTGCAAGCCAACTGCGATCGCGACCAAAATGGAAAAGCCCATGCTGATCAAGAATGTCGTGCAGGAATCGGGTTCGGTCGCTTGGAAATCGACATCGGCAAAGAAGACATCGGGCGTGTTCAAGCACCTCGCGCCGTACGAGTTTCGGCTGACGACGTGTTCGCCAAAACGTTCAATCACCTCCTCGCGAATGGGAAGTCCATCGGCTCCGTTGTAGCGTACTTTCAATTCCCGACGCGGTAATGTTTCACCGCGAACAATTCGATCCAACGCATCTCGGACGCGATCGTCCGCGTGTCGCTGAGCCTCTTCAACACTGGTGTTGGACCAGCCAAATCGCCGCACCGTGATTTGGCGTTCGGAATCACGTTTCTGAATACGTGACTCCGCCCAAAATTCAGGAACAATCATTCCATTTTCTTTTCTAGAACATTTTGAAAAATGAAGTGGGAAGCATACCGTAGCTGCGTTCGCAAGAATGTGGTCCAACGTCGGGCGACGGTAGCCACATCAAAATGAAAGAGGCACTGATTCCAAGGGGACGGGACTCCAAGAAGCGGAAGCCCAGTTCGAGGTTTACGGCGAAATCAACGCGACGGGCGGCGCCTCCCTTTTAACATAGCCCCGATCGCGAATCTTGATACCACACCCATCCTTGCTTCGCTTCCTTATTCAGCCCCTCGCCCATCCCCCTCGCCCAGCACAGAGGGATCGGCACGCGGGGCACCGAGTCTGCCGCTACGTTTTTGCCCCAGTTCTGGGCGTTCAACATCGGTTACAATGCTCGACATGAATGCCGAACGTCCCATGAGGCGACTTCGAGGGCTGAGGGCTGGACCACATTACTTGGATGCGAAAAGTGAAAATGATGAAATCTGCTGCGGTTGTGAACTTTGCTCCCGAGAAGGGGTGCGTCGAGATCCGTGAGATTGATCGTCCGGTGATCGGGCCCGATGACGTGCTGTTGGAGGTTGCCAACGTCGGTGTCTGTGGTAGCGATTTGCATCAATGGACCGCGGATCATTCTTGGCCGGTTAACTATCCAGTGGTGCTGGGGCACGAATTTGGCGGTCATCTGGTTGAGTTGGGCGCGAATGTCCAGGGTTGGGCCGAAGGCGACCGCGTCGTCAGCGAGACCGCCGCGATCATAGACCCGCAAAATCCCATGTCACGCCGTGGACTCTACAACCTCGATCCCACTCGCAAAGGGTTTGGTTATGGGGTGAACGGTGCGATGACGAAATATGTCAGCGTGCCGGCGCGGATTCTGCATGCGGTGCCCGATGCGTTGCCGTTTGAACATGCCTGTCTGACCGAACCCTGTTGTGTCGCCTATAACGCCGTGGTCAAAAACGCTCACATCGAACCAGGCGACCGCATCGTCGTGCTTGGCCCCGGTACGATTGGGATCCTGTGCGCGGCGATGGCGCGACTGTGTGGCGCCGAGGTCGCACTGGTAGGACTCGAGTCGGATCGCCACCGCTTAGAGATCGCTAAACAATATGGTTGCGAAGCGATCATCGGTGACGCCAAGCCGTGGGCGCTCCAGCGAGATGGACTCGGGTGCGACGGAGTGATCGACGCAGCCGGGGCCAGTATCACGCTGCAGATCGCGATGGACTTGGTTCGCCCGGCGGGTTGGATTTCCAAGGTCGGTTGGGGCCCGCAACCTCTCGGCTTTAATCTCGACCCGTTGGTGCAAAAGAACGTGCGACTACAAGGCAGTTTCAGCCACAATTGGCCGATCTGGGAACGCGTGATCGCGCTGCTGACCAGTGGCCAATTGGACGTCAAACCGATCATCGGCGGCGTGTGGCCGATCACCCAGTGGCACGAAGCGTTTGAGAAAATGCACCGCGGCGAGGTCGTCAAATCGGTGCTGAAACCCGTTTAACCCTTCGTTCCATCATCACGTTGACTTCACCCTAGTCCCGCGAGCGGAATCGCGGGGCGATCAATCGGATCGACCATGCCAAAACTTGCTGCCTTTCCCAAAGCGTTCATGCAGGCCCTCTGTAAAGACGGCACGATGACGGTGTCACAGTGGATTGAACTCGCCGTGAAACTTGATATCCAAGGACTCGAGTGGTACGCCGGTTTTCTAGAGATGGCCGACGAAGCAAATTGGCCACGGTTTCGCAAGCAGGTCGAAGACCATGGCAAGGTGATTCCGATGATGTGTTGCTCACCCGACTTTACCCACCCCGATGCGGCGTTTCGGGAGCAAGAGATCGTTAAACAGAAACGCTGGATCGAGATGACCCACGCGCTCGGCGGGTCGTATTGCCGTGTGCTCAGCGGCCAACGGCGACCTCAGCTGACGATTGACGAAGGGGTCAAGTATGCGGCCGATTCGATCGAAGCTTGTTTGCCATTCGCCGAGCAACGCGGCATCACGTTGATCATCGAGAATCATTACAAGGATGATTTTTGGGAGTACCCTGAGTTTGCACAAAAGATGGATGTCTTCTGTCAACTCGTCGACCGCATCGACCACTCTCACTTTGGCGTCAATTACGACCCCAGCAACACGTATCTCGCTGGAGAGGACCCGCTCGAGCTGCTCCGCCGCGTTTCCGATCACGTTGTCACGATGCATGCCAGTGATCGCTATTTGAAGGAAGGCACGCTGGAGGACTTGCGCCGCGAAGAAGGGGGGGCGACCGGTTATGCGAAGCGGCTCAGTCATGGCGAAATCGGTCAAGGGTTGAATGACTACGATGCGATCTTTAGTGAACTGAAACGAGTCGGCTTCGATGGTTGGATCAGTATCGAAGACGGCGTCGACGGCATGGACCAACTCGCCCGCAGCGTCGAGTTTCTGAAACGAAAGATCGCCCAGTATTGGCCCACTTAACGCAACTCGCGTTCGTCACGCAACTGTCGATCCCATCAGCCGCAGGCGCGTTAGCGTCCGGTTCCCCCCGCTTGCGCCCTGTCGTCCATCGTGAATCCGATAAATCGCAGTAAATCAAACGCCGCTTAGGAACATCACCATGATGCAACGTCGCTCCTTTTTGCAAGCTAGTCTGGCGACAACGCTTGCCACGTCATTAGGAAAAACGGTCATAGCAGCTCAGGGCGGGCGCCCTCAAATCCTGCTTCGCTCGTCGTGGCAGGTGGCTAACATTGGTGACATCGCGCATACGCCGGGAGTGTTGGCGCTGCTGGAAAAACACCTTCCCAATGCCGACGTCGTCCTCTGGGCATCTTATGATTTGACGGAGGAAGTGGCCGCGATGGAGCATCGACGTTTTCCAACACTGCGAATCGTCAAAGGGGCAATCGGTGCTGGCGGAAACGCATCCAACGCGGAGCTACAAACCGCGATTGACGAGTGTGATTTTTTGTTGCACGGTTCGGGCCCGTCGTTGGTCGCCGCACGCGATGTCGCTGCGTTTGTGCAACATGTTGGGAAACCGTTTGGCGTGTATGGGATCACGCACGGTTCCTTCTTTTCTGGCGATGACAAGGAGTTGCTCAGCCAAGCCGAATTCGTTTTCTTTCGCGACTCGGTTTCGCTGGAGTTCGCCAAACAGCAAGGAGTCCAAAGTCCGGTGATGGAGTTTGGACCCGACGGCGCGTTTGCTTGCGATTTGCGTGACGATGCAAAAGCGGCCCAGTTCCTCCAAGCCAACGAGCTTGAAACTGGAAAGTTCCTCTGTTGTTTTTCGCGTTTGCGCTACACACCGTACTGGACCATCCCAAGCAAAAAACGCAAGATCGATGCGGCACGGCACGCGCGTAACGAAGCGATGAAAACGCAGGATCATGCGCCGATTCTCGAGGCCATCGTGCGTGTGATTCGCGAAACCGATTTGAAGGTGCTGTTATGCCCCGAGGACATGACTCAGATGACGGTGGGCAAAGAGAATCTGTATGACAAATTGCCCGGCGATGTCAAACCGCGAGTCGTGTGGCGCGAAAACTTCTGGCTGACCGACGAAGCGCTGAGCGTCTACGTTCGTAGCGCTGGGGTGTTTGGTAGCGAGATGCATTCACCGATCATGGCGGTCGGTAACGGCATTCCCGCGATCGTTTGCCGCTTCGCCGAACAGACGAGTAAGGGGTTCATGTGGCAAGACATCGGGCTGGGAGATTGGTTGTTCGATCTCGACGCTCCAGAGCAAGCCGCTCGAGTGCCCGATGCGGTGGTCGCGATGGCCAGCGACTTTGCAGCGGCGAAAGCCAAGACCGAAACGGCACGGCAATTTGTGCACAAGCGGCAACGTGAGACGATGCAAGTGCTGGCGGATCAGTTTGCATCCGATTGAGCCGCGGGCTGTAGTGCACCGGAGTACGCAGGCGATCGGGCCATCCGCAGATGGCCGTCCCACTTATACCGGAGGACGCCCCGTTTGTATCCCGACAGGGGATTACCGAGATTAGCCGGGGGTCGCTGCGCAGTAGCGCATCCCCGGTTTTCGAAACGAATGAAACGCCGACCCCGACCGGGGTCGTGGACGGTCTGTGCCTCTTACTCGAGGGCAATGCCAGTGGTGTTCGATCCACGGCGATGAGAACTTCAGCACACTGAGGCGGACCGCACTGAGCCTGCTGAAGCACGAGAAGACAGCCAAGTGTGGAGTGAAGAACAGCCGAATCACTGCCCGATGGTACCAATCGGAGGTGCCCTTCGTTCGGACGCAGCTTTGAGTCCTGCGCGGGAGTCGTACGAAATGCTCGGAGGGGCCATTCGTGGCTGGCACCTTGGGGGCGACTCATTACAATTCAGCGCAAGGCAGTTTGCGTGGATGGATCTGTATTCCAATCCGCTGAATCATTTCTGCCAGAACTTGGCAATTGAAAATAAAGAGACTTGTGTGGACTTTCCGGTAATCGTAACAGCAATCTTCGGAGCTTTTGTCGTCTTTGGAGGAGTGATGGGCTATGTCAAAGCGGCAAGCAAGGCTTCATTGATCGCAGGCAGCATCACTGGCGGACTCCTTCTGCTCTCAGCGTTTCTGATTGCGAGAGGCATCACAGCAGGGGCAGTTCTAGGGATCGTTGTTTCGCTACTGTTGATTGGCCAGTTTGGCCCTTCGTTGCTGAAGAAGTTCAAGATCATGCCCAACCTGCTAGTGGTCGTCCTGGGAATCATCACCGTCGGCACGCTCCTTTTTAGTTTTTTCAAATAGGTTCCGAGAATCAAAGCGGACGGCGGTCGTAGTTGGTTCCATGCGTCCATTCAAGGCCCCGTCCCCTTGGGGCGTCCTTCAATGGCTGGCACCAATCGGAGAGTCGTTGGGGCGGAGATGTGACGGTCTGTTTTAGGCCCAAGGGGCCGGCGTTAGGTCAGCCCAGGGCAACGCCCTGGGTTTGACGGAGACCCAATCCAGCCAAGCCCCAACGGGGCGGTCCTAATCCATCGGCGTGGCTTCACGGTTGTCGAGGCGACGCGTTAACGTCCCGCCTCGCTGACCCGATGTTGGTAGGTGCTGCCTTCAAAAAGCTCTGGCAGCCATCGACCTCCGATTCCCGGCTCGTCCGAGGCATGCGCGTAGCCTGCTTCGACCTGAATCGTTCCGGAAATCAGCTTGGGATAGATCATCCGAATTTGCGATCTGACGGTCTCCTGCCATGCGACATTCGTCGTCGCGGTACCGACCTGCAGTCCCGACAGCAATGTCAACGGTCCGGTACAGTCGTGCATCACGACCGGCACATTGTAGCTCTGTGCCATATTGCAAATGCGATGAGTTTGCGAAATGCCGCCGACCCAAGTCGGATCGATCATGATGTAATCGGCGGCACGCTTCTCCAGGACCAGGCGATAATCTTCCATGCCGATCATCATCTCACTGACAGCGAGTGGCACATCGGTTTGCCGCCGGAAATCTGCGATGGTGTCAACGCAATCCGGCCGGATGACATCTTCGAGCCACAACGGATCGATCTCACGCATGGCTTTCGCGATCCGCACTGCGGTGGGCAGTTGAAAGAATCCGTGCCCGTCTAACATGATTTCAATCTGATTGCCAAACGCATCTCGAATCGCACGCATGGGACGCAGCCCGACTTCGAGATCTTGCTTCGATAGATAAAGAGGACCGCCGTGCTTATGCGCGGCAAAGTCCAGTGTCCACATCTTCACCGCTCGATATCCCTCGTCGAGCAATTCCTGGACATATTCGGTAGGTCGATTGACGACGGACCAGTAGTCGTTCAAAGGCCCTTCGTGTCCCACGCACCCATGGCCGGGCCACACATGCGAATCGTGCGGCTCATTGGATTTTCCAGCGTAGCTGGGGCCGGCGCTGCTATTGTAAACGGGAATTTTGTCCTGGCTCCTGCCGCCCAGCAATTGCCAGACGGGTTGATCGCAAACCTGACCCAGAATATCCCACAGCGCCAAGTCGATTGCAGAAATCGCACGCAACTCACAACCACGCGAGCCGAAGTTGGTCGTCCGCTCGTAAAGAAAACGCCAATGACTCTCGATCTCTAGCGGATTGGCCCCCAACAGCCGCTTGGCCATCCAATCATGAATCGTCGATGCCACGGCTTCGGGAACATAATACGTCTCACCATGGCCAATGTGGCCTGCGTCCGTATGGATTCGTAATGCCAGTAGCCCCGGCATGATGTCGCGGGGAATGACGGTTTCCAATTTCGTAATTTTCATGTCGCTTCGATCCTGCACTTGAGCTGGGCAGCGCCAGTTTGATGAGTCGATCGTTCGTAAGACTTAGTCTGAACGAGACTTATCTCGCTTGACGCGAGAACCAATAAGAAGCGCCCCGCCGTGTGCGAATGGTTTCACGAAACCACGGAGGGTCGCTGTAATGTCCGTGCAGGATACCGCATCGCTGGGAGGAATGCTTGCGCAGTCACTCGCCTTTCTTGCTTCGTGTTTTCATGGCGCCAAAGGTCGACGACGGTTGGCAGTCGATGGGGCAGACGGATCTGCTGATCGCGCGGCCCATCGACGTCCGGGCCTGGTTGCTCAGACGCTGCCCCGCCGCATGACGACCAAGCGTTAGGGCCGCCCCGTTGGGGCGGAGATGTGACGGTCTGTTTAGGCCCAACGGGCCGGCGTTAGGTCAGCCCAGGGCAACGCCCTGAGATTGACGTGACCCTATCTAGCTAAGCCCCAACGGGGCGGTCCTAATCCATCGGCGTGGCTTCACGGTTGCCACGACCGAAACCATCGCTGATGGCGAGGCGTCTCGCCGGAGATCAAGCGAAATCGGGCCGATGCCCGCGCATTTTAGCATTGGGCTCTGTCTCTATGGTGACGCTGGCCCCATGGTGATCATTGATTCAGCGTCACCGAGCCCTCCCCGGAAATCTCGCTGAAGGCTCGATTTCCGACCCTCCCAACGCAAGCTGGAAGGGTGAAGCAAGGGTTGCTACCGCTCACGCCAAGATTTCGTGGATCACGTGGCCTTCGACGTTGGTCAAGCGTCGCTGGACGCCGTTGTGCTCGAACGTCAGCCGTTCGTGATCGAGTCCCAATAGATGTAAGATCGTGGCGTTAAAGTCGTACAGCGGATGGATGTCTTGCACCGCTTTTTGACCGATTTCATCCGTCATCCCGTGGCTGACGCCGGGTTTCACTCCCGCGCCAGTCATCCAGCAGGTAAAGCCATCGGGATTATGGTCGCGGCCCAATGCCCCTTTTTGAAAGAATGGCATGCGGCCGAACTCAGTGCACCAAACCACCAAGGTGTTTTCCAGCAATCCACGCGCCTTCATGTCTTTGATCATCGCGGCGGCGGGTTGGTCTAAGATCGCAGCGTGTTTGTCGTATTGTTCTTTCAGCTTGCTATGGCCGTCCCAATTCAGCTCTCCGCCGCTGGCGTAGGCACCATTAAAGAGCTGGACAAAACGTACCCCGCGTTCAATCATCCGCCGCGCGAGGATGCAGTTGCGAGCGAACGCGGCTCGCGTCGGATTCGATTCATCGTCGGCACCGTAGCTTTTCAGGATATGAGCCGGCTCGGAGCTGAGGTCGGTGATCTCCGGTACGCTCAATTGCATCCGCGCCGCAAGCTCGTAGCTGGCGATCCGAGCCGCCAATTTGCCATCGCCGGGATGCTGTTGCAGATGCCGATCGTTCATGTTTTGCAATAAGGACCGCGTCGCTTCGTCCGCCGCCGAGCTCACTCCGGTGGGGCGGAGGTGGCGAATCGGGGCTTTCGAGGACAGCGGGGTGCCTTGAAACGCGGCGGGCAGAAAACCAGGGCCCCAGTTGTTGGATCCGTTTTGGGGGACGCCGCGGGGATCGGGGATGGCGACGTACGCGGGCAGGTTTGCGTTCTCGCTGCCGAGCGCATAGGTGGCCCAGGATCCGAGGCTGGGGAAGCCGTCCAAAATGTTACCAGTGGACAGAAAGTTTTCGGCGGGACCATGCGTGTTGCTGTTGCTGGTCAACGAGTGAACGAAGGCGATGTCATCGGTCAATTCCGCGAGATGCGGAATCATGTCGCTGACCCATTTGCCGGTTTGCCCACGCTGACGAAATTTGTATTGCGGTCGCGCCAGGTTTCCAGCCGGGCCCTGAAATGTCACCGCCGGGCCGCCGGGCAGTGGTTTTCCGTCGAGCGGGATGAGATCGGGTTTGTAGTCCCAGGTCTCCAGTTGGCTGACCGCGCCGGCGCAGAAGATGACAACGACATTCTCCGCTTTTGCGGGGTAGTGCGGCGCTCGAGCAATGAACGGTCGTGCGGGATCGATCGCCGGTTGCGAAGCATACGAGCGGTTGCCCCCGAGTAGATCGAGGAGTGCAACCGAACCGAGGGCCGTGGCGGTGTTGGAGAGGAAACCGCGTCGATTCAGTTGGTCAAAGCCAACGATCGGTAGTGATTGATCATGAATGTTCATGGTTCCGAAGGTCCTAGGGCAAAAACAAGAACTCGTTGCTGTTATAGAGGGCTCGGCAAAGCGTCGCTAAGCCGTGCTCGTGGACGACGCTTTGAGCCTCGGAAACTTCGTCGGCTTGAGGATCACGGTTCAGAGCGATCTGGTAGACGCGTCGAATTTGTTGGTCGACATCCTCGGCAATCTCGGTTTGCACACGGCCCGCAAAGGCGGCGGATTGTTCGAGAGTAAAAACACTGTTGAACAAATTGAGGGCTTGGATCGGCGTGGTCGATTCAATCCGGCGAGCGGTGCTCTGGCCACCATCGGGACAATCGAAGGCGCCAAAGACCGCATCGCGTTCACGGCGAACCTTGTGAGCGTAGATCATTCGCTTGAGTCCCTCGCCGCTGAACGATTCAACCGGTGTGAAACCGGATAGCCCCCCGCGTTGATTGAAGAGATCGAAGCCCCGGCCTCCCATCGTTAGGTCTAGTCGCCCGGCGGTCATTAGCATTGAATCGCGAATCGTTTCGGCGTCGACCCGTCGCGATGGATAACGCCAAAGCCAACGCACGTCGGCATCCTTGCTGGCCGCGGCGGGGTTGGCTTGAGTCGATTGTCGGTAGGTGGCCGATAACACGATCATGCGATGCATCTGTTTGATCGACCAACCCGACTGAGTGAATTGTTGGGTCAACCAATCGAGCAATTCGGGATGCGAAGGGGGAGTTCCCATGCGGCCAAAATCGCTGGCCGTCTCGACGATTCCCATGCCAAAGTGGCTTTGCCAAATGCGGTTCACCATCACCCGCGCGGTCAGCGGATGAGAGGGACTTGCGATCCAGTCCGCCAAGGCGATCCGCCGCTGTTGTTCGTTAGCGTCCGCAGGAAGCGAGAGGTCGTCGAAGGAGCTGAGCACGGCGGGTTGGACCCTCTCCTCGGGTTGCTCGGGGTCGCCGCGGTTAAGCAGATGAATGGCATCCGGTTTGCGGAAGTTTCCTGCAAACGCCTTCGGAATCTCAGTGATTTTGGCAAGCTGTTTTTCGAGTTCGTGTTGGCGGTTCAACAACGTCTTGGCCCTGCGAGCTTCATCGTCGCTCAGACCGTCGTAGGAAAAGGGAACCGGGGTGTTCTTATTCGGTACAAATTCGGCCCGATCCGAGGCATCGGCCACCTTCGTCCATTGTCCCTCGAGGTCGGCCACTTCGATCGTGTAGTCGATCGCCAACCGGTCGGCAAACTTGCCCTCTCGATCCCGCCCCCACGCGACACGCTCGATCTCATGCGTCTCATCAAACTCGAGCACGACCCAACCTTTGCCGGTCTCGTTGGACATCCAACTTTGTGAATTGCCGTAGTTACCATCGTTGATCAATCGCAATTCATGGCGGTTGGCGACGGTGGTATTGCCCGACGAGGTGACTTTCGTCCCTAGGCTGGCAAGAGCGACATTGCGACCGCCAGTGTCGAAAACTTCGAGTTCGTCAATGCACGGTTCGAGTTTGTTGGTGGCGTGGATCGTGAAGCGGACGCGTTTGGATTTCTGCGCCGCGAAACGATCGGAATTCATCCGCGCATTGATCGGCGGTCGCTCGATGCCGACACCGGCCAGCGGTGTGAAAAGAGCGAGTTGCTGGTGGACGTCGGCCAGTTCCTTTTTTAACTCTAGAGCCTCGATTGCGCGTGCTTCTGAGTCGTGTGGCTTGAGCTCCCGGTCGGCATATTCGACTCCCGACACGAACGCCTGCATCGCGTAATAGTCGTGCTGGGAAATGGGGTCAAATTTGTGGTCGTGGCATCGCGCACATCCAACGCTCAAGCCAAGAAAGGTTTGCGTGATGTTGACGACAATCTCGTCCAATGCGTCCTGGCGGGCGAGTCGGATCGAGGGGGCATCTCTTCCGATCTGTCCCGGCAACAGCACCGAGGCGGTGATTAAAAAGCCGGTGGCGGCGTCGGCGCCCACGGCATCGCCGACGATTTGTTCGCGGATGAAGCGATCGTACGGGATGTCGTTGTTGAAGGCCTCAATCACATAGTCGCGGTAGGGCCACGCATTAGGGCGTTCGGTATTGACCTCAAACCCATGGGTGTCGGCGTAGCGCACGACGTCCAACCAATGTTGGGCCCAGCGTTCGCCGTAACGAGGCGATTGCAGCAGCCGGTCGACGACGGCCTCGTAAGCGTTGTCGTTGTCAGCTGCGTTGGAGTGCTGCAAAAACGCGGTGACCTGTTCGGGCGTGGGTGGCAATCCGGTCAAATCCAACGTCACCCGGCGCAGCCACGTTACCGCATCGGCGGGCGGTGATGGCGTTAATCCCTCACGTTGGAGTTTGGCCAGTACAAATGAGTCGATGGCATTGCGTGTCCACGTCTCGTCGGATACCGCCGGAGGCAGCGGTTGGGTAACCGGTTTGAAGGACCAATGGTCGAGTCGGTCTTCGAGTTCGGCGAGGTCGACGCCATCGGGCCAGACGGCGTTTTGTTCGACCCACTTTGTCAGCGTGTCAATCTCTGCGGCAGAGAGCCCAACGCCCTCTGGAGGCATCCGGGAGTCTTCGTCGTCGGTGGTGACCAATTCCAATAAGGGACTCTCCTCGACGTTGCCCGGCACGACGATCGGCCCATAGCCGGCACCGCCTTTGAAGGCCTCGGATTTAATGTCCAATCGCAGATCACTTTTTTGCTTTGCTTCCCCGTGACACGAATAGCAGTGTTTTTGGAAAATGGGCCGCACGTCGCGAACGAAATCGATCGTCGCGCCGTCGACTCGGGCCACCAGAAGGCTCGCAAGCAGGGCGAAGGCAAACGCTTTCTTCATGGGGCACCTGAGACTCGATCGAGGGCATGAGACGCCATTGACACGTCGGTTGCGGGGGCATGGGCTAGGGAGTGGGCTTTTTATCTTACACGTAATCGAGGCCAGGAGCGTGAGATGCGAA
Organism: Novipirellula galeiformis; assembly: GCF_007860095.1. Taxonomy (NCBI): domain Bacteria; kingdom Pseudomonadati; phylum Planctomycetota; class Planctomycetia; order Pirellulales; family Pirellulaceae; genus Novipirellula; species Novipirellula galeiformis. Next base: position 133,771 of record NZ_SJPT01000008.1, read on the forward strand.
TCCGCGTCGGATCCTCCGCCCCCGTGTCCCTGCCCAAAAATCTCGCGGAAATCTCGATTTCCAACCCTCCGGGCTGTGCCACGGATGCCCATGCTGCGTGGTTTCTCTTAATCGATGGGATAACCCGCATGATTGCTACTACACGACTTGTGGATGTCGGACGCTACTCGTGTGCTAGCTTTCAGTACTCACTCTCGGTGTGTATTTCAATTTTGACGATGGATAGCGATAGCGGACGATGATCGAAGTTCAACATTTGCGAAAGATTTACGACCGGCATTGGGCCGTCGATGGCGTTTCGTTTCAGTTGCAGAAAGGTCAGGTGTGCGGGGTCGTTGGCGAAAACGGTGCCGGAAAGACGACCGTGATGCGGTGTTTGGCGGGATTGATTCCAGCCTCTGACGGATCGATTTGCGTCGCCGGATATGACGCGAAGCTTGATTTGATTGAGTTGAAACGTCGTTTAGCGTACGTCCCTGATGATCCGCCGCTGTTTGATGATTTGACGGTCGGCCAGCATCTAGAAATGATCGGACGTTTGTATCAAGTCGAAGATTTTTATCCCAAAGCGACTCAACTGCTGACTCAGTTTCAATTGTTGGACAAGGTCGATGCCGGCGCGACGACGTTGTCGCGTGGTATGCGTCAAAAGTTAGCGGTGTGTTGTGCCTACTTGTTCGATCCCGCCGTGTTGTTACTTGATGAACCGATGACGGGACTCGACCCACCGGGGATTCGTGAACTTTTGGCTTCGGTTCGCGAGCGTGCTCAAGCGGGAGCCACGGTCATGATCAGCAGCCATTTGTTGCCGATGATTGAAGGGATTTGCACCCACTATCTGGTGATGAAGCGGGGGGAAGCGAAGTTCTTCGGCACGGCGGAAGATTTGAGATTGGCCTATCCGGGGAACGCTTCGTTGGAGGATGCGTATTTTGCGGCAAGTGAAAATGAACCGATCGCGGTTGCTGCCGTGGCGATGCCAACCTCAACCACGATGGAAGGGGTTGTATGAGCCGCGATGCAACCTCATCGATGCCCGGATCATGTTGGGACCCGTCTCGCATCCACCGTCATTTGCTGTGGTTGACTTGTGCGCGTAGCCAATTGCGATTGCGACGAACATGGGATCGGATTCGTTCTCCGAGACGCATTTTGGCGACACTCTCGGCTGGTTTGTTTCTGATCGCGTATGTCTTGTACGGTATCTTTGTCCTCTCGAACCGTGCTCCGGCCTCTCCCGATCATCTTCGCGATTGGCTCTCCGGCGGCATGGTGTTGTACGCCCTCTACCACGCGGTCCGCTGTGTATGGACCGAGACGGTGGTCGACTTGGAGTTAACGCCGGCCGAACGGCTTTGGCTTGGCGGGGCGCCGCTGCGCCGATCGAGTCTGGCGACGTATCGCATCAGCAACATCGTGGCGGCCACCGCCATCAAAACAATGTTGTTGACGATCGTGCTCGTCGGTGACGTTCCGCGCGTGGAACTCTTGATTCTCGGGGTGTTCAGTTCGTTGTTGCTGTTGGACTTGGTCCGTCAAATCCTGGTCCGTGTGGCCAGCGGGCTGAGCGAAACGAATCGCAAGCGAGCGAAGGTCGTCAGCGTGTTGTGGGTCAGCGCGGTAGCGCTGCAAGTGATCGCGAATGTGGCGTCGATGACCCCACTAGGGTCGCCGACGTGGTTGTATGGGATCCACGTTCTTTATGCCGTCGGTGACGTCGCGCAGAGCTTTGTGATCCAAGTGCTTGCGGTTGCCTGGATCCCGATGGCCCAGGTGGCTGTGGCGCCGGCTTACTCCTTGTGGACGCTGCTTGCGATCGTCTGTATTGCAATCACGATTCGCGTTGCTGTGGGAGTTTTGGTTTGGGTCGATGCGTGGGCATTGCACCAGAATTTCAGGCATGAGCAAGCACTGCTTCGCCAACAACCGAGCGGGCGTTTCCAGGGTGATGTGGTACGTCGCTGGGGGCACGACAACGCGAATCCGCAGGGCATTCCGTCTGGATATTCACGTATCGCTGCGACCAAGGCGCTGTGGACGCGGCAATACCAAAGCGTGCGGCGGTATCGCGGAACGATCGGGTTTAGTTTTCTGATCCCGACGCTGTTGTGCTTGTCGCCGCTGGTTACCAACCAGGTGTTGGAGCAATGGTTCTACGTCGTCAGCGGGATTGCATTGTGCACGATGTTGTTGGCTCCTCCGGCACTGCGTCTCGATTTTCGACGCGACCTATTGCGGATGCAATTGTTGAAATCCTTGCCCGTCAAACCGCTGACAATGGTGCTCGGACAACTGGCGTTGCCGATTCTGATCACATGGATCTTTCAATGGGTGACGTTGGCGACCGCCGCTGTGATTGTGCAGCCCAGTATGGGCCAGTGGTTGTTGTGGACGTTCGTGCTCGCCGCGTTGGCGGTGTTCACGTTTGCGACCGAGAACGCCCTGTTCTTGGTTTATCCGCATCACGCACATCAACAAGGCTTGGGGATGATGTTGCGAGCCAAGCTAACGTTTTTGGGCAAAGCGGGCGTGATCGCGGCATCGCTCGCATTGCTGGTGCTATGGGGGACGGTTTGCAAGAGCGTCTTGCCTGAGAATTGGCACGCCCTTGGGTTCGTGGGCGGCGCGATCGCAGCGACTTGGTTCGTCGCAGCGATCAGCGTGCTGGTGACCACCAGCTGTTGGCGGCGATTCGATTTGTCGTTCGATGTGCCGCCGCAATAGCGATGTGCCGCCGCAATAGCGGAGCCGCGTCAAGAGTCGGCTCCGCTTGCATGGCACGCACGCTAGGGAGATTACTTCTCGTCGTTTTCGCTTTCTTTATCGGGCGTCAATTCATCGAGAAACAATTGCATTCGTTTCTTTTGACGATCATCGCTCAGCTCGACCGATTTTTGTTGGAACGCGATCGCTTCATCCAGCTTGTTATCCACTTTGGAAAGTTGTGCCAAGATGTGGTAGACGAGAGGTTGTGCTTCGGGGTCAGCCTTGTCGGCGATCGGAGCCAATGCGGCGACGGCTTCGGCAGCCAACGGGCCGACCTTGCCACCTTGTTGAACCACGGCGGTGAGCGAGTAGCCGAATTGGCCTAGCGACATCCAGTTACCCTTCATGTCGGCCAGACGTTCGCGATAGTACTGCACCACTTCATCGGTGACGTGCCCCGCCGAAAGCATCAAACTAGCGCGGAAATCTTTCAGGTTGCCGATCAGCGATGGGTCATCGGTCAAGGTGATTTGTTTCTCGACGAGCTTGATCGCGTCGTCGAACTTGCCAGCTCCGGCCAACTTCGAAATTTGTTCGATGGCGGCTTCAAGCTGTTGCTTGGCTTCCATCGCCTTCTTGAACGCTTCGCGATCCCAAGCGTCGTTAACCACTTTTTGCAGAGGCTCTTCCATTTCCATGGGGTGCCCAATCCATTCAACGTGGGCATCTTTGCCAACGATAAACGAGGTCGGGATGCCCTGTTGCTTCGCTGCGTCCATGTAGTCTTTGTAGACCGAGCGATCGGGATCGGTGGTCAAGCAATACGCCGAGGTGATTTGCTCGAACGTTTGCTTCAATTCTTCGTTCTCACGGGCCAAAAACTCCTTGACCTCTTCGACTTCTTCGTCCGAGACGCTGATGATTTGAACGTTTTGGCCTCGGAATTGATTTTGCAGTTCGGCGAGATGCGGCATGCTCATCACGCACGGGCCACACCAAGTTGCCCAAAATTCAATGACATAGACTTTGCCCTTCTCGAACTTAGTCACTGGTTTGAAGAATCCCTTGCCGTCCTGCAACCAATGCTCGACATCGATTGCGGGGGCGGGTGATCCGATGCCCAGGGTGGCATCGGCCTTGACCGGTGATGGCATCAGCGTTGCAAAAACGCATGTCGCTGTGAGAAGGAGAGACGATTTGAGTGAAAGGGGCTTCATGTTAGGGTGCTTGATTTTAGGAGAGAGGTAGGGCCCGGAAAGCGAACCATCGGGCCGATCAGGGGGATGGCCGATTGGTAGGAGGTTTGAACGCCGAAATCGGCGAGAGGTTACAAGTGAAAATAGTCGGAAGTGGCTGGCTTCCGCCAGTCGATCATGGAATTTAAGCGTGGTTTTGGCTTTTCATAGGCGCATTTTGACGAGGGAAAACGCAGGGTTTCCAAGATCATCGCTCAAACGCTGACGTCGAGTGTAGTGAATGTCGCGGAGACTTTCCGCTCGGACCAAGCATTTTCGTGCCAAAATCGACTCCATATTACCGATCCGATCGAGCCCATTCGCCAGTCATTCTACAGGCATGACACTCGAAAACGCTGGTTTAGCCGGGGGAAATGATCTCGCCTTGGCCGCCGACCGCAAAGTCGCCCCGTATCGATTGGTAACCCTGGTCGGCAATCTGCTCGACCAATTGACTCGCTTTTTTGCAAGCAAATGCTTGGTAAGGTTGCGTTTTATCCGCTGCAGAGAGTTCCTTGGCGAGCAGCGCGAAGAACGGCGATTGGGACTCGATCGGAGGGCTGAATCGAGTGCGGCTGGTTGTCGGGAGCGCGTTTAGGATTAGCGTTCCGCGTCGCATCGCGTAGCCGCAGTTGCCTACGACATCGCCAGCAACCACGATGGTTCCCGCGATCGTGTGGCTGGCCAAAAAGTCGCCTGCCGAGCCTTCGACCACGATTTCACCGCGACGCAGGCGATGGCCTGCGTAGTGGCCGACCGAGCCATGCACCCTGATTCGGCCCGCGGACATGCCGCTGCGATAGGCATCGACCGGGGCGGCGAGAAAGTCACCCGCCGATCCCGAGACGAGTAATTCGCCGCCGGACATCATCGCCCCGGCGTAGTGGCCCACGTCCCCTTCGACGACGATTCGGCCCACGCGATGTTGGATGCCCAGTCGGTGGAATCGTTTCAAATTTCCGCAGATCCGCAATTCATTTTTGGCAGTCGATTTTGAAACCGAAAACAGTTCGCCCACGTCTCGCGTCTGATCACCACACCGCAGTTGGATTCGGTTGACTTGATCGGCATCGTGGCAAGCCGCGAGATCCAGCAGCGTTAATGGAGAGGCATCGACGTCTTGGTTCACTTCGTTGCGTAATTCTAAAAGCCAGCTGTTCACTTTAGAATCTCCGCTAGGTGAAAATGATGGCGTCCGAGTTTGCCTCCATAATTGCCCGCGGTGATACGCAGCAATCCGCCCTCGGTATCGGCATGGCATGCCGCTTCGATTCCGGCTCGCATCGCGGTGGCGATCGCCTCGTCCGACAGCCCGTCGATCACAATCTCCATGCCGACCGATTCATCACGCATCAATTCCGATGACGTAGCGCAAGTACGCAGCGTAGGGCAAAAGGCGTCGTTCGTTGAAGCCGACAGGGCAGGGTACTTTGAACCGACTTTCGAACCGCTGCGTGTTGCGCCGCCTGGGAACGGAGTGATGCTGCCTTGGAGTGGCCGTATCGCGTCGACGGCGGCTCGACATGCGGTTGAAACGGCTCGGGTGGAATTGCCCAGCATGATGAAATTTCCGCCGCCAATGCCATCGATACGCGGTACTTCATGGTCGCAAACAAATTCACCATCCATGACTGGAATACGCCAATAACGTCGTCCACGGATCATCTTGCTGATTTGATGACCGTCCCCGAAGTAGCGGAGCGATTTTCCCAGCGGGATGCGTTTGTCGGACTTGGGGTCGGTTTCCTCGATCCCGGCGTAGAGAGCGGTGGTGGGACAAGTCAAAATGCATTGCCCGGCGCGGCGCGAGATCTGTTTCTCCATGTCCTTTCCCGAAACGGTAAAGGCCAAGATCGCGACACCCGGCCGTCCATCGGGTGTGTGGGCGGGCGCGAGTTCGCGTTCGACCGCGATTTCGATCCCGCAGCCAATCACGCTGGTGCCGAACCCCGTCATCGCGGCGGCGGCGGCGGACACCCAGTAATGATCCTCCGCCGTGACGACCAAGCGAGTTGCCTTCATATCGAACGCTTCGGCAAAGGTGGCGTCGATACGAATTCCGTTGATTTGGAAGCCTTCATCCATGTTGACTATTTTCCTGAGCGGACCGCTGCGTGTTTTTCTAGCTTGGTCCCTAACACGCCTTCCATTTCATCGTCGCTGATCATCAACCGCTGCATCGCCATGGTTCCCTGTTGAGCGTAGCGCTGGGCTAATCCGGGAATCGCGTTGGCATCGAAGTGGACGTCGGCGGTGTGGGTCGTGGCTGGGATCGTCGCCGCATCGACGCTGCCGCAGCCACGAACAACGCTTCCGCGGCGAATCACATACTCGGGCTCGGCGAACATCCGTTCCAAGTTGTCCTGTTTACGGTAGATCACAATATCGGCATGGCAATCGGGGCGGAGGCTGCCGACTTTGTTCAACCCCAGCAGGGCCGCCGGTGCCGATCGGGTCATGGTGGCAATGTCATGCAAGCTGTATTCACGTGACATCCCCGACAATTGGCTAGCCGCAGCGGCTTCGGGCTCAATTTCCGCCAGCGCGGTTTCGCGATACGAGCGGTCACCGAGCAAGCGAATCAGATGCGGATACGCGGTGAACGGTCCGCCGTTGGGGTGGTCGGTTGTTAAGAAGACTCGCTTGGGATCGTCGATCATCAAGAATAATTCCAAGCCAATCGCCCATTGCAAGCTGTGTACATATTTCTTGCGATGGTAGCGAAACGGGACCACGCCACAGCCCGCTTCGCACTCCACGTCGACCAACACCGACTTTCGCGGTTTGGCGCGCGTGTGGTTGTCGTATTGGTGCATTGAATCGGCGCTGATCGTGACGGTTTGGCCGAACATGACTTGGCCCACATCTATCGTCACGTTGGGATGGGCTTGCAGGGCGCGAGCCAAAGGCTCCGCCGCAGAGGACATCTTGTACGTTCCCGCATTACCGTAGCTGTGGAATTGAGCGTGCGTCAGATGGATCGGTAAACCATGAGCGGCCTCGATCGTGGCCAGCGTCGAGGCGATGTTGCCCGGCACCCCAAGGTTGCTGCAATGAACGTGCAACGGATGAGCCAAACCGATCTCGTGAACCGCTCGGCATAAGCGGCGAATGATGGTCGACGGCGTCACTCCATACTTGGGATGAGGCGTGTTGACGTCAAACGTTCGCGTGTTGAACTTGAACGCACTGATGCCGCCGGGGTTGACGACTTTAACCGCAATGCACTTCGTTGCGGCTACCATCCACGCAACGTAGTCATTGATGATTGCTTGGGGCGAATCTTCGGATAGCAGTTGCAGCAGCACATCATCGTTGCCGAGCAAGCAATACCCTCCGGTATCAATGCCGTTGACATCCGCCATCTCGGCGTGAGCCGAACGCGCGTTACAGGGGATGACGGCGGGTTCGAAACAGGTTGTGTAGCCCATGTCGAGATAGCGTTGGCCGACGACGCTCGCGGCGGGCAAGAATTCGCTCGTCCGCTCGCTGCCACGCGGGAATTGGTCTTGGAGCAGCAGTCGTGCCAGCGTGAGTTTGCCGCCGCCGATGTGCGTGTGCATGTCGATGGCACCCGCCATGACCACGCAGCCCGTGGCATCAATCGTATGATGGGGCGGCCGATCATTGACAGGCTCAACGATCGTTTGGTCACGGATCCATAGATCGCATCGGCCATCGATTGCCGAAGCGGGATCGATGACGTGCCCTCCCTGAATGAGCGTCAACATAGACGTGCCTGTGAATTCATCGTGCGGGAGGGCTTCTGCAATGTAACGCAAGGCGAATCGCGTGTTTGGTACTCTTTATTCAACGGCCGCGGGTTGCTTTTCTTCGGCTTCGGCTTGCTTGTTGCCACGGTCACGTCGCGATTTACGACGGCTGCGAGGATTCTCGTCTGCATTCTCCTCGCCGTAAACCCGGTCGGTCGTGATCGTGATCCGTTCGGCTTTGATTTTGGTTTCGTTCGAAGGTTCGTAAAAGCCGCTAACCGAAACGGGATCGCCGGGTTGGGCCAGCGACAGATTGTTGATCCGGAGTTCAAAGCGAACGTCTTCGGCTAGGTGACATTGAACGGGAGTTTTGCCCGCTTGCACGAGCATCACCCCGGCGGGCGAAATGCCCATGGGAATACCAACGACGTCATACTTGGCCGGGGCACCTCGTTGTTGAGTTTTCGCATGCGGATCGGCATAGACGCCGGGGACAAACTTGTCTCGCTGGTTTCCCTTGAGTTGTTGCGGGGGCACCGGTTGGAAGATTTCGACACGTTCGATCCTGGACAATGGATTGCCCGCTCCGTCAAAGACCCCTGCGAAACGCACCAGCATTCCGCGACCGATGAAGGCCGGTTTGGCTTCGGCGACGAAGGCAAAATTAGGAAGATCATCCGGCGGTTGCACGAACATCTCGGTGCCATCATCCCGGGTGACGACCAGGGCTCCGGGTTGCGAGCTCTTCAAAGTGCCTTTGAATTGGGTGGTCATGTTCGCCCCTTGGGCCGCCGCGGTGGAGGCAAACGCCAGCGACAGCAGCAGGACGCCCAGCGCCTGGGCCGGGACGGTTGGGGCTGTTGTCATTGGGGCCGTCTTCTCGCCAGCCAACGATTTCTCGCCAGCCAACGATGTCGTTCTCAGCGATGCCGCCCGGGGGCGAGCCAGCAGATGGGGTGGGGCCAGCAGATGGGGTGGGGCCAGCGGATGGGGGACCGGCAAGAAGGTCGCTAAGAATGATGCTTTCGGTTTCTTCATGGATTTATCTTCCCAAGTAAAGTCGTGGCCTCGATCAAGCCATCCCCGCTGGACTTCTTGTATTGTACGGTTAGCTTGAACGCTTGTATTGATCCCTAAACGATTCGTTCCTTTGAGCCCCAAGACGCGTCGATGTCACCTTCATCGCCCTCTTCATCGTCCTCTTCATCGTCGCGAGTGACCACGCGATCGCTTCAGCGAATGCGTGAGGATGGAAAAACCATCACGATGTTGACCGCTTACGATTTCCCCACCGCCGCTATCTTAGACGAAGCGGGAATCGATATTTTACTTGTGGGCGATTCACTTGCGATGGTTGTGCAAGGCCACGAGACCACGTTGCCGGTCACGATGGACCAAATGCTCTATCACGCCGAGATGGTCGGCCGCGCGGCACAGCGAGCGATGGTGGTGGTGGATTTACCGTTCCCCGAAGGGCAGCGTGAGATTTCACGCAGCGTCGATTGTGCCGCCCGCGTGCTGAAGGAAACCAAATGTCATGCTGTCAAGCTCGAAGGAGGCGCTGAACAAGCCGAGCGAATCGAGACGTTGGTCACGGCCGGAATTCCGGTGATGGCGCATGTGGGGCTGCGGCCTCAGAATATCCATGTCGATGGCGGTTACCGAGTGCATCGTGACGTCGATTCGTTGGTCGTCGATGCCGTGGCTGCTGAAAAAGCGGGCGCCTTCGCCATCTTGATCGAATGTGTCACCGTGGCAGCCGGAAAAGCGGTGACCGAAGCGGTCTCGGTGCCGACCATCGGGATCGGCGCAGGGCCGCATACGACCGGTCAGGTGCTCGTCACCAACGATTTAATCGGTTTGACCCAGGGGTATACGCCGAAGTTTGTGCGGAAAATCGCTGATGCATCCACGCTGATTCGCGACGCCGCGACGACGTATCGTGACGCCGTCGACGACGGATCCTTCCCTGGTGCAAGTGAATCGTTTTAGCCAGTGAGAGCCGTGGGAAGGGTTCGACTGTAGCGATTGCGAGGAGATGGCGTCACAAACGCCCCTCGTACTTCCCCCCCGTTTTGCGAATGGGTAAAGCCTTGGGCAATCAATTGCCGAAGTCGGTTTTGATATCATTAAGTCCCGTTCCCGGCTGAATGCTTAAAAACCGGCTGAATGCTCGAAACCCCAGGCGAACCCAAGAGGGGGACGCCTTTGCTGCAAGGCTTGCAAACATGGATGGAATCACAGGCAACAAGCTCGACTTGGCGAAGCCGTTGGTAGCACTGGTTCGGTGGCTGGCACCGTTTCGTTGCTCGTTTCGTTGGGCATCCTTTCGTTGCTCCTTGGCGATGCTTGCGTTGGTCGGTTCGCTGCTGTCCTCGCTTGCTATGGGCGGCGACGGTCAGCGGGAATTCAATGCACCGGATGCCGATCGCCCGCTCAACAATTTTGACAAGTTCGATTTGCCTGGACCGCATCGGTTTGAGCCTCTTTTTGGCGTCGATATCGGCGGTCTAGCGCTAAAACGCTCCGGGCCCGATGCGTTCCCGTTGCTGTACACCGATTCAGCGGAGTTGGTGGAGACAAGCGACCAAATCGATCCGGAAATGAAACTCGGGGCGCGTATTTCGGTGACACTTTTCAATTTGTCGCGGTATGCTCCGGGGTTCGATTGTGACTTGGTGTTTTTGTCGGTCGATGACACCGTGGCGGAGACGAGGTTCGACGCGGGCAATTACACCACGACCAATTTGAATCCACTGTTTTATGGCGGTTCGCCACTCAGTCCCGATCCAAGTTACACGATGTTTCTCGATTCGGATCTGGATTCGGCCGAATGGATGATCGGTTACCGGCCGATCCAACGGATCCGGTTGACCGCCGGGCTTCGCTGGTTTCGTTTAAACGAGACGTTTGACGTGATTGAGACCGCGTCGTTGGCCACCACGACTCGATCGGGTTTCTTTTCGAGCGCATCGAACAAGGCGTTTGGATTTCAAGTCGGTGGCGAGGCGACGTTATGGACTAACGGTCGATCGCGACTGTATGCACGTGGCAAATATGCGGCGTTGAATAATGAGGTTCGCGGTTCCGCTGTGGCTCTGAACACGTCGTTCGCTTATGAAGGCGAAACGGATTCGTCGCTATTCGATGTCGAGCTCGGCGGATCGATCTGGCTGTGCAGCTGGGCTTCGCTGCAACTTGCCTACCAGGGGCTTTGGTTAGAGGACGCGGTGGGGGCGCTTGAGCAATCCAATCGCCAATCCTTCTTTGACACCGCAACACAAAAACCAGCTTTCCACGATCTCAATTGGAATGGCCTGAATTTTGGATTCAGCATGGTCTGGTGATTGTGGCTCGGTAACGAGTCAGTCGCCGACGCCGATATCATCGTCGAATGCTTCGAGAATGAGCTTCAATTCGGCTTCTTCGTGTGTGGCAAACGCACGCAAAAACGTGTCGTAACGAACAATCACGCGCGAGATCCGATCTTCATGCTCGGTGGTTAGCTCGCTGGCCGATTCGGTTAAGTGTCGAATCGCTTCAAACAACGACGTGTGTTGACTGCGGAGCGCTTCCGCATTGGTGCTTAATTCCGGTGAAGTGTCGATCGCTTCATCAAAATAGCCAAAGGCTTCTTCGAGTGAAAAGTGAAGCGCAAGCTGGTCGCGGAGCTCCGCAAACAACTCGACCAGCTCGGTCCAATGGTTCGCTGCGATTTTGGGATGCGATACCATCGGGCCAATTTTATCAATCAGCACTTTGAGATGATGGTTGTCGTCTTTGATATCTTTTAGAAACGCCGCGTTGACAGCTAATCGTCGAGTCGATGTTGCATTGTTGTTCATGTCGACTACTCGCATTACGTGAATTAAGAGACTCTCATTCTAGCAAGTAACGAATCCCGAGTGTGACGGGATCGGATGTTTATCAGGCTAGGCTAAGTTTACGCGATTTCGATCGGAAACGGTATCACTTTCTCAATCGAACTCGACTTCGTTCTGAGCATCAAGAGGCGGTCAAATCCGAGTGCCACTCCCGTGCTGGCGGGGAGTCCGACCAGCATCGCTTGGACTAGAGAGGAGTCGACAGGCAGCGGTTTTTCGCCACACGCCATCCGGCGTTGGTTGTTGATTTTTGTCCGCTCGATCAGGATCTCAGGATCGAGCAATTCGTCGTACCCGTTCGCCAATTCGATGCCTTGCATGAACATTTCAAAACGAGCGGCACAATCTTCATCGTCCTCGGCCGCGCGAGCGAGGGCAGCTTGGCTCAATGGATAGTTGCGTACGATCACGGGTACCTCGTTTCCCAGTTCCGGTTGGACGCGATACGAGAATAAAACATCCAGCATCGCGTCGCGATCCTGCGCGATACGGTTGGCCAGCGGAGCATCGATTTTACAGGTTTCCCGGTGCAGGCGCGCGATCGGTTCGGTGATCGGATCGAAGCCGACGGTTTGCGAGAATGCTTCGCGGTAAGTCGTGATTTCGAATCGCGGGGTGTGCAAGATGTGGCATGCGAGTTCCCCCGTCAAGTTGATTCCCGCTTGGATATCGGCCCCAACATCATACCATTCCAACATCGTGAACTCGACGTTGTGTTGATCGCCACGTTCGCCGGCGCGGAACACAGGACCGATGCTGTAGATCGAAGGAGCCCCCGCGACAAGCATTCGTTTCATCGCCAATTCGGGCGAGGTTTGAAGGTAGAAATGTTCGGGGAGGTCAGGCTCAGACAACGCGAGTTGTTTTGACGAAACCGTCAATGGATTGATATAGGGGTCGACAATGCAGTCGCGTGAAAGGCAGGGAGGTTGCACTTCGAGGAAGCCGCGATCGTCAAAGAAACCACGGGTCTTGCGCAGCAGCGTGGCGCGATCGCGAAGGCGTTCAATGTTAGGGGTGGGGTTGCATGACATCGTGTAGATCACCGAGAGTGGCAGACGAGAGCATTTTTAAGGTTGATGTAGCTACCGTTGCCAGACGGTGGACCACGTGCTGGGGAACGCAGCGACGGCTTGCATCCCACGTCATTTGGCAAATGGCTCTAGGTATCCGAGCTGCGAAAGAGTTTTTGCAGAATCGCGACATCGACCCAGCGATCATGCATGCGGCCGATCTCTTTTTGAATCCCCACCATTTCATATCCGTGGCGGTAGTGAAACGACAAACTGGCTTGATTGTCGGCAATGATTCTGGCCACGGCGTGGTGCAAGTTACAATCGAGGCAGTGTTGATCGATTCTCTGTTGCAAGCGAGCGCCGATTCGCAGCCCACGGGCGTCGGGGGCGAGATAGATTGCGGTCTCGCAAGAAAAACGATAGCCAGCACGGTCGCTATAGCGGCGCGCCGATGCCCAGCCAACAAGTGATTGCCCGGTGTCGGCGACGTACCATCCATCGGGTACTTTTTGTTTGATTCGCTTTCCTACCATCTCGGAGGTGAGATGCACCCGGTCAAAGGTGGCTCCGCCGACGTCCACGTAGTGGTTGTAGATTTCCGCGATTCGCTGGGCATCGGTTTCTTCGGCATGACGAATGCGAAGGAGCATTTCAGATGGCGGCATGGAATCGACTAAGGAAGAGGGCGGATCGAGAGGTTGGATTGTTCGCGCAGCCAGTGGACGGCTTCGCGTACCAGCGGCAAATGTTGTTCGTCCATCACACCGTCATGACCGAGTGATTTTAGTGGCACGAGCGTTTGCGGTCCGGCGTGAGCATCGCGAACCTGTTGCTGGAGTTCAGGCGGGACGAGCGAGTCGTTTTGACATTGCAGGAAGATCGCCGGTTGCGTCACTTTGGACGCGCTGTAAATCGCGTTCATCGACGGAGCCAATTGGTCGGCGACCGGATGGATCAGCTTGCCCAACGGATAGCGGCGGGCGACATGTTTGACGACCAAATCGACGGGCGGTGGGTTGCGTAGGATTAGTCCGCGAATCGCCGTCGAGCTTTGTGGAGCGACTGCGGCGACGTGCAACGCGGTGGCACACCCCAGACTGTTACCGCACAACCACACCGGTGGCAGTGGAGCGTCGTAAAGTTGTTCGTAACGCTGGATCGATGCGTTGAAAAAATCAATCGCTGCGGCGGCGATGCGGCGCAGCGTGGGGCGTCCCGCACTATTGCCATAGCCAGGCGGGTTCCATGTCCAAACGTGGGTGCGGGTATCACGCATCAAGTCGGCAGGAAACGAGGACGAACGCTCGGCTCGTCCCGCGGTGCCTGGGAACTTCAGCAGTAATAGATCCGGAGGATCGGTTGCGACGAAGTCGGATGCAGCGAAGTCGGGCTGAAGGAAGTTCGGATCGGGAAAGTTGGCCAAGCCAAACGTTTCGAGCGGCCCAAATCGTGACGACAAAACCAATCGTTGCTGCATGCCATGGTCCACACGATCACGCGTGGGCCGGAGCACGAGCTTATCGAGCAAGAAGCTTCGGAAGTGATTGATCGGGCGTCGCAACATCGGGTTTAGTGAACACGTTGGCCTGGTTGGGCGCCTTCATCGACACCAAGAATAAACACTTCAGCGCCACCTGGACCGGAGGCGGTTACCATCCCCTCGCTTAAACCAAAACGCATTTTGCGTGGTTTCAGATTAGCGACCATCACGACCAAGCGTCCAATCAGGGCTTCGGGTTCGTAGGCGGCTTTGATGCCCGCGAACACTTGGCGTCGCTCTTCGCCACCGAGGCTGAGTGTCAATTTCAGTAGCTTGTTTGCTTCGGGTACATGCTCGGCATTGACCACGCGCGCCACTCGTAAATCGACTTTGGCAAAATCATCAATGGTGATTTCATCGGATAGCGGTTCATCTTTGAGCGGTTGGTCGCTGTCGTTGAAGCTTGGCAAGGCGTCTTGCTTTGTCTCTTCGGCGGACAATTCTTTGCTTTCGTCGATCATCTTCTTCAAATCCTCAGGTTGAACTCGGTCCATCATTCTTTGGAACTTGGCCACGGCCGTTCCAGTAATCGGGGTCTTACTCTGGTCCCACGATGTGATTTTTTCGCCCAGCAACTCGCCGCATCGGTCGGCAAGATCCGGTAGCACCGGTGCAAGGTAAATCGCCAATTGTCGGAAGAGATTTAGGGCCACCGTGCAAACGTCACGCAATTCGTCTTGGCGGGCAGCATCCTTTTTCATCTCCCATGGCTTGGCGTGCTCGACAAAGGGATTCGCAGCGTCGGCGAGTTCCATGATCCGGCGCATCGCACGCGAGTAATCACAGGATTCGTAGGCAGCGGCGATCTCGTCTCCCGCAGCCGCGGCGGTGGCAAAGAGTCCGCCGTCCTCGGGGTAGCTCGCCGACAACCCCGTTGCGCTGGCGAATTTGCCGACCCGGCTGGCGAGGTTGACCACCTTGCCCACCAGATCGCTGTTCACTTTGTCGGTGAATTCGTCGATCCCCAGATCGATGTCCTCGACCCGCGGCGTCAATTTTGTAGCGTAAAAGTAACGTAAATACGAAGGTTGGGAATGCTTTAAGTACGTTTCGGCGGAAATCATCGTGCCGGTCGACTTGCTCATCTTCTCGCCCGTCACGGTCAAGAAACCGTGGATGCGGACCTTCGTGGGCAGATTAAAGCCGGCCGTTTTTAACATCCCAGGCCAAAACAGAGTGTGGAAATAGGTGATGTCCTTGCCAATGAAATGATGGATCTCGCAATCGTCCGATTTCCACCAATCCTCTAGCGTTTCACCCTGGGCGTCGCACCACTGTTTTGTGCTCGCGATGTAGCCAATCGGGGCATCGAACCAAACGTACCAATAGTTCCCAGGCGAATCGGGAATTTCAAAGCCGAAATAAGGGCCTGGGCGGCTGATGTCCCAATCACGCAGTGAGTTGGCCAGGAAGTGGCCTTTCAAGTAGTTGGCGGTTTCGCTTTGCAATGCACCGCTGCTGTCGATCCAGCCGGCCAAGAAATCGTGAAGTTTGTCGAGTTCAACGAACAGATGCCGCGCCTCGCGAAGTTCCGGAGTCGCTCCGCTGAGGGTGCTTTTGGGGTCGATCAATTCGGTGGGACTGTACGTGTGCCCGCAAACACAATTGTCACCGGGTTGGTCGGTGCGTCCGCACTTCGGACAGGTCCCCCGCACGAAGCGATCGGCGAGGAAGGTTTCCGCTTCGGGATCGTAGAGCTGTTGGATATCACGCTCGGCGATCAGGTCATTGTCACGCAGCGATTTCCAAAATTGGCCGCACAGCTCGCGATTTTCCTCACTGTGGGTGCTGCCGTAATGATCAAATTCGATGCCGAAGCCCGCAAAATCGGCCTGATGCGATTGGCTCATCGCGGCGATCAATGCTTCTTCGCTGCGTCCCTCTTTGCGGGCGCGGATCATGATCGCGGTGCCGTGCGTGTCGTCGGCACAGACGTAGACGCAGCGGTTCCCACGGAGTTTTTGGAAACGCACCCAAATGTCGGTTTGGATGTACTCCACCAAATGGCCGATGTGGATCGGGCCGTTGGCGTAGGGCAGGGCGCTGGTGACAAGGATTCGGCGAGTCATCGAGATTGATTTGGGAACGTTGGGATGGGAGATGCCAAGATCGAACAGTCGATCGTTGCGGGCATGGAGTCACGGACAAGGAGTCAGCTGGAGACCATCAAGGGCGGATTGTAGCTTTGAAACCCGTTTTCGACGACGCGGGTGAACATTCTGTACACCTTTTTGCTTCGCATTTGGAATGACTTCTTCAAAAAAAAGAACCGGAAATCTCAAAAAAGACTCAAGTTTCATGCCGATCACGTTCATTGATCTTGCCACAGGGGATCAAGATCACGCACGATGATCACCACCAAGCGACCAGCATCCAGCAGGGACGTTGGAACATTCATTCGGTCGCTCCGCGTTAGGTCGGCCCGAATTTGGTCGCCCGCAATGACCACTCACGTCCATGGAGGGACGAGCGTGATGAAGATAATGTTCGCGATCGCGGTTGCTTTGATCTCGGCAACGAATTGCTTCCATTGTGCCGCCGCTTCGGCGGCCGGTTCGATTCTGATCGATTTTTCATCGTCGAATTGCCCTCCGTGTCGGGCGATGCAGCCCGTGATCGATCAACTCGAACAAACTGGCGTGCCCGTTCGGCATGTCGATGTCGACTCCGAACGCGATCTGGCTCGCCGCTACGGCATCCGTCAAACCCCCACCTTTGTGATCGTATCAGGCGGAAAAGAAGTCACCCGCTTGGTGGGAACCCAGTCCCTCGCTCAGCTCCGCGATGCACTCGCCATCAATCCCAGCGGTCCGTTGGTCCAAACCGGATCGATGTCGGCTTCGCAAAATGAGTTTCCTAGGCCGCAAACGCGGTTGGCACCCATGGGGCGATTGCCGGTGGGACAAACACTCGCCTCGGCGGCAAGTCGTGCAGCCGAACCGATGATCGAGCCGATGCCAAGTATGAGTAAAGCCGACGCGATCGAACGAGCTCGCGCCGCGACCGTTCGCTTGCGAGTTCACGACGGTAAAGGCTACGGCGCTGGAACGGGAACGATCATCGACACCCAAGGCGAAGAGGCTTTGGTTTTGACTTGCGGACACCTGTTCCGTGAAACCAAAGGCGAAGGAAAGATCGAAGTCGATCTGTTTGTCGGTGGACAAGTGCAAACCGTGCTCGCACAACTGCTTGATTACGATGCCGAGGATCGTGACATCGCTTTGGTCGTCATTCGTCCTGGAGTCGCGATCGAGCCTGTCGAAGTGATTTCCTCGGTCGACCAAGTTCGCGTCGGGCAACCCGCCTTCAGCTACGGTTGCGATCGCGGTGACGACCCGACGCGGCGTGATACCCGCTTGACGGGAGTGAACAAGTACGACCAACACATCAACGCATCGAATCTTGAAATCGAAGGCGCTCCGATCGATGGACGCAGCGGTGGCGGATTATTTGATGATGCGGGCCGATTGATTGGGGTTTGTAACGCCGCGGATTACAAAGGCGACGTCGGCATCTACGCTGGCCCCGGTGCCGTGCATTGGCAACTCGATCAAGTCAACCTCACCAGTTTGTATCAGCGGGAGCGTCCAGCCGCGGCCCCCGAGCGAATCGCAAGTCTAAATCAGAATGCGGGTATGCCCGCCGCGGCACTTCAGCCCTCGGCGATCGCCCCGGCAGCGTTTCAACCTGCGTCGGTCGCGCAAGGGAACAACCAGGGAGTCGCGAGCAATCAAGAAGTGATTGTGATCATTCGCGACCGAAACAGTCCCGATCGTTCACCGCAAGTGATGACGGTCAACGAACCGACGGCGGACTTTTTGCAAATGGTTCAGCAGCAGGCCCGCTAGAGCATTTTGAAAATTGACGTAGGATTCAAGTCGTAGCTGCGTTCGCAAGAACGCGGTCCACCGTCTGGCGACACGAGCTACATTAAAAATTAAAAATGCGCTAAACACGGTTTCGTCATTTGCGGCCGATGCGAACATGGTTATCTGATTAGCTCCAGATCGTCGTTGCACGCAGAGAATCAAACCGGACGCCAAATGCCAGGTCACGATCCCATGGACCGCATGAGCCGGCCGCTCAACGCATTCCGCCATCCTCCGGAAGGACTTCGCGTTGTGTTGGACGCGGGGGTCTATCACGGTCAATCGGGCACAGGACAAGCTGCAACGTTAAGCGGCTGGAACCGCCACGATTGAACTCTTAACGATTGCCGGTGAGTTGGATCAGATGCGGGGCGATCTCTTCGAGCGGTAACACGCTGCGGATCGCTTGATGCTCAATCGCGACTCGGGCCATTCCAAAGACGACGCTGGTCGCTTCGTCTTGGGCGATGGTGATCCCACCGGCGGCATGGATACGTTGCAATCCCGTTAGCCCGTCGCGTCCCATGCCGGTCATGATGACGCCGGCAGCAGCAGGGCCGAATTGTTCGGCAACCGTGGCAAACAGATGGGTGCCGGAGGGTTGAAAGCCACCGATCGCTGGAGCGTCCGAGAAACGAATGCGCGACGTGCTGCTCACGCCTAGATGGTGACCTGCCGCGCCGACGTAGACGCAACTGGACTCCATCATTTCGAGATCGCGTGCTAGTTTGACTTGGATCGGAACGACGCTATCGAGCCAGCGTGCAAACCCGGGAATGAAGCTGGATACCATGTGTTGAACCAGCAAGATTGGGACCGGGAAATCCGCCGGTAACTGGCCCAGCAACTTGGCGAGCGCTGGAGGGCCTCCGGTGGATGAGAGGATCGAGATGATTTGGATCCGAGCGCGTGATGCGGAGGGTTTGGGCAAGTCGGTCGTTTGGCATGGTGGGGGGAACCGTCGTCGACGGCCAATCACTAGCACGTCGGCCATCGCTTTGACTGTGGCGACGATCTCCTTTGCCAACGCTGCATGATTTGGCGAATGAGGCCCGGTGGGTTTGGGCAGAATCGCCAGCGCGCCCGCGTTGAGCGCTTCCATCGACGCTTCGACCTCCTGAACTCGAGTGCTGGCCGAGACGATCACGATCGGCGTGGGGGCTTCGATCATGATCTCTTGGGTTGCTTCGAGTCCATTCATGACCGGCATGTTGATGTCCATCGTGATCACGTCGGGCCGCAACGCTTTGGCTTTTTCAATCGCCTCTCGCCCATCGTTTGCGAACCCTACGATCTTGAATCCCACCGCTTCCGAAAGGATGGACCGCAACACTTCCCTTGCCGTGGGAGAATCGTCGACAACCAATACTGTGTGCATTTTCATCGGATTACACCAACTGCGCTATCGTGTCGAGAAGGTTTGCTTGGTCAAAGGTGTCTTTGACAATGTATCCGTTCGCACCGACTTGGACACCGCGTTCCTTGTCGTCGTCCGATCCGCGGGCGGTGACTAACACGATCGGAATCTCCGCAGTCGCTTGGTGGTCACGTAGTCTCCGGACCAATTCAAATCCATCGACTCGAGGCATGTCCACATCACTGACGACGCCATCGAAGCGATGTTGTTGTGCGGCAAGCCAAGCTTGTTCGCCATCGGATGTCGCAACCACGTCATATCCCGCAGTTTCGAGGATATTCTTTAGTAACGCGCGTGTGGTGACGGAATCATCCACCAGCAGCAAGTGTTTGCGGGCGAACGTGTCGGATGGGCGTTTTTCAACCGCGGTGCGGTCGGGGGTGAGTCCGAGTGCCGATCGCACGACATTCGAGGCGTTCAGGACCATTGCAATCCGCCCGCTAGGGAGCAGCGTGCATCCCGAGAAATGCCGTAGTCGCCGGAATCGGGGGCCCAGATTTTTTACGAGCACGTCTTGCTCGGCCAAGACATCATCGACTTCGACAACAACCTGTTGTTCGCCCGCCATTAAGATGACCGCCAACCCCTTGGATGATTTACCGGCGATCAGCCCTTTGGATTTCATGCCCAGCGTCGCCGCGAGTGAGGCTAGCGGGGTGGGCGTTTGCTGAAGCAGCAGTGTATCGCGTCCCAGGGAGGTGCGAACGTCATGGATCCCGAAGCGAACCAGACGCTGGACCGCCGTGGTCGGGATGGCGTACATTTGTTCGTTCGCGACCACTAACATGCAGCGGATCGTCGTCAAGGTGAGTGGGACCACGAGCGTAAAACAGGTCCCTTTGCCTTCGCTGAAGCTGACGTCCACGGTGCCGTGCAACGATTCCACTCGCGTTTGCACGACGTCGAGTCCCACGCCTCGGCCCGAGATATCGGTGATCATTTTTGCCGTCGAAAAACCGGGCGCGAATACCAAACGGGTTTGGGCGCGACGATCTTCGGGGACCTCGATCCCACGTTGTCTCGCGGTGGCACAAATCCGCGGCAAATCAAAACCGGCGCCATCGTCTCGAACCTGCACTTCCACGTGTCCGCCACGCAGCGCAGCGCTAACGGTCAGCGACGCGATCTCCGGTTTCCCCGCGGCCACCCGCGCTGCTGGTTTCTCAATGCCATGGTCGACTGCATTGCGAACCAGGTGAAGCAGCGGATCTTTGAGTCCCTCGAGTACGGAGCGGTCGACTTCGATATCCGCTCCTTCGATATTGAAGTTGACCTTTTTGTTGGTGGACGTCGCGATGTCGCGAGCTGCCCGCTCGAGTCCGCCACAGGCGTCCGCCAACGGGAGCATCCGCACGCGGTAGACCTCATCGTCCAATAGCTTGCAGGTTTGTCCTAGCAAACGGTTGTCGGATTCGAGCCCCATCGACAACGCTTCGATTTTCTTGGTTAGCGTCGCAAAGGCCTCCGATGTTTCTTCCATCCAAAGGGCGGATTGAGCGGAGGCGGTTTCCAAGGCGGCAAGCTCGGATGCCTGTGTCGACTGGCGAAGCTTCCGTTGGGCATGGTGCCACCGATTTTTTAACTCGACGGCCAAGTCACGCAATTCGCTGGCTTCTTTGGCACGTTGCGAGAACCGTCCACGCACCACCAAGAGTTCACCGCTGTGGGTGAGCAAGGCATCGAGCTTTTGGGCGGGAACACGTATCGAAGCCGCTTTCTCCGCAATCACAATGCGTTTCACATTCGATTTGGCGGAAGCACGTTGCGGTGTTTGGCTCGCTTCGCTGGTGGATTTGGCGCTGGCCGATTTGGCAGTGGCCGATTTGGCAGTGGAGGACGCAGACTGAGGCGTGCCCGACGTATCCGCATCCGACGTATCCGCGTCTGAAGTGTCTGCGTCTGAAGTGTCCGCATCCGACGTATCGGCGTTCGGTGATCGATCCGGCTCGCCGGCTCGCGCGGGATCGTGGGGACACGCTGCGGTGACGCCCGAGGGTTCTTCGTGCGGTATCGCGTCGATCGAGCGGTTCAGTTTCGTTACTAGCTTTTGGAACGGTGCCGATTTTAAGCGTTCATTCGCCCTGAGCCGTTGCGCGGTATCGGTAATCGTATTGGCGACTTCAAGGATGCGTGAGACATGATCCGCCGATACTTGGGTAGTGTCCTCATGCAGATTCGACAGCAGCGTCTGCAGCCGATCACAGACCTCGTGGATACCCTCGATGCGGGCCGTGGCGGCGGCCACTTTTAAACTATCCGTGGCCTTGAAAAGCAGGTTGAGTTGCTCGAGCTGCTGTTCCTCGCTACGCGCGTTCTCGAGTTGCAATGCGCTCGAAGCAAGGGTTGCCACGGGCCCGTCGACTTCGTCCAAGAAGGTTTGTACCCCTTGATCGGTTTTGGAAATTGCTGCGTCATCGGAGTGGGTTTCGTCGGGGACGGAGGCGATGTTTGTCGAATCGCGGGGAGGGGACTCGTCCTCCTCATGCGAACCTGTTTCATCTGGGGGCACACGGGATGAATCGGGAGCAGCCAATTCGTTGGCGAATTGTTTGAGTTCGGGCAACATCCCGACCAGGGTCGAGTCGTTGAGATCCTCCTTGGCACGCAAGCGGGCGGCGACGTCTTCGATGGCGTCAATCACCTTTAGCATTCGAGAGGTCATTGCTGCGGGCGCTGCAACTCCCTGGTCTCGATAGAAACCGAAGATGTCTTCTAGATGATGGCACGCAAATTGGATCGGTTCCACGGCGACCGCAGCGGCAGCCCCCTTGAGTGTATGGGCGGCCCGAAAGATGGTCTTCCACGACTCGTCCAATTGCTTCGGCGATTGTTCTTTTTCAACCGCAAGTAACTCATGGCTTAAGGTGTCAAGATGTTCGCGGAGTTCCTGGAGAAAGGTCTCCATTAATAGTGCTGCAAATTCTTGTTCGTCCATTCGTTGCGGTCCTAGTCGTGATGTCACGTCCGTTTGACTCCGCCGTGACGTGATTGCTTAACGCGGCTTAGATCTCCGTCAAGGAGGCAAGTTGGTTGCTGAGTTCGTTCAAGTTTCTGGCGGCCTGTTCGATCTGTTGCACCGCATCGAGACTTTGTTTCGAAACGGTATCGATGTCTCGGATGCCTTCGTTGAGTTGTCGCACTCCGGCGGCCTGTTGATTGGCGGATGCGGAGATCTGGGTTGCCATTTGGGTCGAATGCGCGAGTGTTTGGGCTAGCGTGTTGATCACCTCTCCCGCCTTGGCGGTCACATCGCTGGCCTGGCTGACGGTATGAGTTCCCTGTTCGGTCGACAGAACGGCTGCGTTGGTCGCGGTTTGGATTTCGTTCAAGATCGATCGCACTTGGGCCGTGGCGCGTTTGGATTGTTCGGCCAGTGATTTGACTTCCGCGGCGACCACGGCAAAGCCCTTGCCATGTTCGCCCGCCCGCGAGGCTTCGACCGCAGCGTTGAGGGCGAGGATGTTGGTTTGTTCGGCGATGTCGCTGACCGTGGCCGTGATTTCGCCAATCGCTTGGGCACGCTCCGCGAGCGAGAGCATGTTGTCGGCGATCGACTCGACTTGTCGCTTGACCTCTTCCATCGATGCCACGGAACCTTCGATCGCCAAGCGTCCTTCATTACCGATTTCGTCGGTGTGGCGGGCGGCTTGTGCGACTTCGTCGGCACGCTGGGCGGCTTGCGCCGCGGTTTGGGCGATCTCTTCGGCTGTCGCGACAACCTCCGATACCGTTGCGGCTTGCTCCTGAGCCCCTGTGGATTGTTGGCTTGTGGTGATCAGAATTTGTTGGCTGGCAGAAGCCAGACGCTGCACCGCGCTACGAATGGCATCAAACAATTTCGCCCGTTCCTGTTCGTTGCGTTTGCGATCGGCAATGTCCTGCAGCGTGGCGATGTAAATCTCTTCGCCTGCGTAGCTCATCACCACCACTCGCAACAATAATGGCAGTTCGGATCCATTGTGATGACGTCCCGTTATCTCCGATCCCGATCCGAGCCGACGGACTTCTCCGGGGGCGAGGTTGTGCGAGGGGTGTGGCGACGCATCGGTGCATAGCACGCGACTCAGTCGAGAAGCGCTCTGGCCAATGAGTTGAACTTCGTCGTAGTCAAACATTTCAAGGGTCGCATGGTTGCACGATAAAATGGTGCCTTCGCAGTTCATCGAGATGATCGCATCGGCGGTGGAGTCGATCGTCGCTTGCGTACGTGCTTTTTGATTCTTGGCCTCGGCAATGTGGCTGCGCAAGGCTTGCGTCATTGCCCGAAAGGAAGCGTTCAGTTGGTTGACTTCGCCGACGCCGTGGATCTCGGGCAATTCCTGGTCGAGGTGGCCGCCTGCGATCGCGTCGGCCGTTTGGCTGAGTTGGGCAAGCGGAGCGGCCAAGCGTCCGGCGAAGAAGTAGCCGGTGATAAAAACTCCGGCCAAGACGAAAAAACCTGTCATCAGAAAGCGATTCCGCAAGTCGGTCACGCTTTGCAACGCGGACGCTCCGTGTTCGCTGGCGGTCACTCCCCAGAAACGTGACGTGTCACTGGGGTCGTAGTAGATGCGTTTGAAGGTGCCGAGCATCGATTGCCCGTCGGGACGATCCGAGCCTGAGATGAAGATGGCCGAAATGTGCTCCTGGAGTGGTCTTGTCGTTTCCTTAGGGTGCAGTAGTTTTTCAGCACGAACGGGATGCAGTGTATCAAAGCGATCCGCGCTCATCGCGGTCGCGTCACTGTTGCGACTGCAGTATAGAAACTGCATCGTTTCATCGATGATTTCAATCACCTGATTCGGATTTGCGTTGTCGATCGCACTCGTGGTGGCCGCTTTAGAGAACAATCGATCGCCATCGAGGGAGATCACAAACATGCCCTGAAACGTTTCGGGTCGGCCATCGCCGGACTTCGCATGCACGGGGGTGCAGACATGGAGTATCAAGTTGTCTTGGAGATTCGTTCGGAGCGGCGAAATGTAAACACTGGCATTCGTGAGTTCGCGTGTCTTTAGAAAGTGCCGTTCGTGGGTGACCGCAGCAATGTTGTTGGTTTCCAGTACATAGTCGCCGTTTTGAACAGCCACCCGCATCACGCCGCGTCCTGTGGGATCGTAAAAGACGCATTCAATTCGATCGTCATCCCCACGCAGTTCCGTGGTCACAATCTGGGCCAACCGTTCGATCCAAATTTGGGTGGTCGAACCGGTTTCGAGCGGGTCTTGGCCCGGATTTTGTTCGTTGTTCCAGCAACGAATGATGCCAGGAATTGGCGGATAGCTTGGGATCGCTAGGGTGTCGGCTCGGGCGCGGTCGAGTTCGCTTTCGAGATTGCTGGCGACTTCGTTGGTTTGGGCGACCATCTTTTCGAGCGTCATATCGGTCACGATTTGTCGGCCCTTCCAAAACGCGAATGTGCCCATCAGCCACAGGGCAAGCAGCATCACGATTCCAAGTAGAATCGAGATTTGCCAGCGCAAGGAAAGCTGTTGAGGGTGATCCGCCAAACGCATGCCAAAACCTCACTAATTGCCATTAAATCGATTCACTCACTTTGGTCTACATTCAGCTCGTCGCAGCGCAGCAACGCTTCGCCCGAGAAGACAAGCACCCCGTCTTTGGTGCAACCGAGCATCAAGTCTCGATGACTTCCCGTCACGCCCACCGGGTCGAGTAGTTCGTCGCGACGTAATATCGTCAGATGCTCCATTCCGCTGATGACCATTGCAAATTCAGGCCGCTCTTGGCCGAGTACCAAGACTTGTGTCGGTTGCTCGGACGCGTTGGAGTGATCGGCGTCCGGCGGGATCTTGAGCAACTTTCCTAGATCGATGATCGCGGTGACCTCGCCACGCAGATTGGTCACCCCGACAAAATGAGGCGGTGTCTGAGGGATCGGAGTGGTGGCGCTAAGGTAGGTCAATTCAAGCACATATTCCGACGCGATGGCGAATTCTTCTCGGCCAAGCCGAAATCGAACGACCTCCATCACTTGCCGGTTGTCGAGCGCTTGGGCAGGCACGCATGCGAGTTGACGGGCTCGCTCTTGGAGCACCTGTTGGGATTGTTCGGGCGTAAGTTGCTCGGCATCCAATAACGATCGACGCCCCTTCTCTAGCCGCTGTTTCGCATCGGCCCAGTCGAACAGGGGAGGGTTGTGGTTGGGGGGAGCAATCATGGTGACTTCGCCAATAAATCGCAAATTTTCTTCATTTCGGATTCGGCAGCGGCTGCCGTGGCTGCGGCAGTGTCCCGTTTTGAATAGGGAATTAATGCGTGGGGATCTTGTTGAGTGCAGCCTTTGAACGCGTTTTCAAAATGACGGTAAGCGATCTTCCATTGTCCCCGTCGCAGTTGGATCGAGCCAGACAAAAATTGGACCATGACCGCACTTCGGTCTAAAAACAACGCTCGTCCAATCGCTCGAAGTGCCTCATCCAATTGATTTCGATCCAACAGTAAGCTGGCGTGCAGGTAGTGCAGTTCCGTTGCCAAGGGGTGTCGCGCCACGGCATCGGCACAGGATTCAATCGCCGCTTCCGTGCTGATCCGCGCTTGGCTGCGAACGTGGATCGCACAGGCATCGGCATGTTGCAAATGACCTTCGGTCATGCGAATCGCTAAGTCGTAGTTGCCGGACGCGAGTGCCTCGCGTGCCGCCGTTATCGTGCGGGAGGGGGGACGCGTGTGAGACGGCGGAGCGTGGTCTTGGGTAACGTGGTCTTGGGCAGCTTGATCTTGGGTAGCGTCGCCGGGCAACGTCGCTCGCGAGCCGCGAACGGCGTCCGCGGGGCTTGTCGGCTTGCGGGCGTCCTCGGATGTGTGAGGGTCGCGGGGCGTGTGGGTGTCGCGTGGGGTAGGGTGGGGTGGGGATTCAAACGCCGAGTGCGGTTGCGTTTCGTCGTTGGCGAACGCCAGGTGGCGTTGGTAGAACGTTCCATACTCCGTCGTGATCGTGTCCACGTTCGCTTGCGGGGTCAGTGGCGGATCGCCCGACGCCGTGATTAGCCAACCTCCTGGGGCGAGACTCTCGTACAAACGCGGAGCGATCGCATCGATCGTTCCGCGGTCAAAGTAAATTAGAACGTTGCGGCACAGTATCAAATCAAAGTTGTCGATGCCGGCTTGGCGATCGGGATAAGTGTTGGAGGCAAGATTCCGAAGTTGAAAGTGGACACGCCGTCTCAGCCGCTCGCTCAACTCGTAACGCTTTTGATGGTGGGGCAAATGGATCTCGGTGAAATGGTTTTGCACCATCGCCATCGCGCCTCCACGAAACGACCACTCTCGGTAGCTCGCTCGACGCGCTTGAGCAATCGAATGAGGCGAAATGTCGGTGCCTAGCAAATCCACAGGCTGGGACATCTGGTCACAGAGGATCGCCAATGAATACGCTTCTTCGCCCGATGCACAGGCGGCGGACCATGCGCGCAATGGGAGCGACGCTCCGCGACGTGCACGCCATCCCGGGATCACTTGGCGGCGGATAAATTCAAAGTGTTTGGGTTCGCGAAAGAAATAGGTTTCCCCGATCGTGATCTCGTTGACGAGTTGGTTGTAGACGTCGGGGTCCTCGTCGATCGCAGAGACAAAGTCATCCGGATTGTCGAGGTCCAACCGCCGCATCAATTGAGTGAGCGTACGCTCGATTGAGAGCAGTTGATCGCTGCGATAGAAAAGGCCGGTGCGTTGCTGGATCGCGATCAGTAACCGGTTTCGTTCGCTTTCGTTCACCACCACGCTCCATCACAAGTTGAGCGCAGGGGTGAGTTGCGTTGCGGTGGTAGAGGTCGCGATGGCTAAGATCTCTTTCATGGCATCCCCACGGAACCACTGGGACGGTGCGAGCACCTGGACGACGCCCAAATGGGTCTTGGCCACCGTGCGGACGAGACGCGGCGCTGTATCGGTAAGTTGTGGCGGCGCCTCTGAGTGTGGCGGTTTTGTGAGCGGCGGTGGTGTTGTGAGCGGCGCTGAGCCAGCGAGGTGCTCCCCACCTTGGTGGCCGTATTCGGATGCGTTGTCTTGCTCGATTGACAACAAATCGATCGCTTGATCAACGTGCAATGCCATCTCGCAGGCCCCCGCATCGACGACAATCAAGTGATCGCTGTGTCGAAGGGAGGAGGCTCCGAGCCCCAGCAATTGCTGGGTGTCCAGTACGGTCAAAATGCGGCCACGTAGGTTCACCAGTCCCATGACCACGTCGGGAGCCTGTGGCACGGGAGCGAGGGCGACCGCACGGAGCACCCCGCGGACGCATTGGGCGTCGACACCAAAATGACGTCCACCACATTCAAAGACAAGAATTTCAATTTCCATCGCTGTCGACTTATAATAAAAACGACCCAGCGCTGAGCAAGTTGATGCGATCGACAAGTTGGTGCGATCGTACGCCACTTGATCAAAAAGTGCCCGCACACCCCATTCTATACCCCGGCGTGCTTGCTTGCGCTGATAGAATTTCAGCTAGCGATGTGAAATGACGTGGTGCACGGTTCGAATCACACCCATGGGCGACTGCTATGAAAGTCTTGATTGCAGATGACGATCCCGTTTCTCGGCGGTTGTTGCAGAGCTATCTGGAGAAATGGGAGTACGACGTCACGATCGCCATGGATGGAAGCGAAGCGTGGCAATTTTTTCAGCATGATGACTTTTCGCTCGTCATCTGTGATTGGATGATGCCGGGGATGGATGGCCCCGATTTGATCCGGCGGATTCGTGCCTCCAGCCCCCATGGTTACGTTTACACGCTGTTGTTGACGGCGAAAACAAAGAAGTGTGACTTGGTCGAAGGGATGGAGTCCGGCGCCGATGATTTCATTAGCAAACCCTTCAACCATGATGAATTGCATGTGCGGCTACGGGCGGGCGAGCGGATCATCAAACTGGAAAGGTCGTTACGCGAAACTCAAGAAGCGTTGAGGAAGTCGCAAGGTGAGTGATTTGTTGTCAACCGAACTTCGTGATCCACGCGGCAAGGCGCTGCGGATGAATCTGGATCCCCAGCGTTACGGTGCGTTCGCCGAGATCGGTGCCGGACAAGAGGTGGTGCGGTGGTTCTTTCGTGTCGGGGGCGCTGCGGGAACGATCGCCAAAAGCATCTCGGCATATGACATGTCGGTCAGTGATAGTATCTACGGCGCCTGTGAACGTTACGTTTGTCGCCCGCGTCTGCAAAGCATGCTGGATTGCGAATATCAATTGTTGCTCGATCAACTTGGCCCCACGCGAGGCGAGGATACCGCCTTCTTTGCCTTCGCGGACACCGTCTCGGCTCGCAACTTTAAGGGCACCAATGAATGCCATGGTTGGATGGGAATCAAGCTGCAAACGGTCCCTCGGGAACAACCCAGCCAAGTGATCATCCACGTGCGGATGCTCGATGGCGAGAATTCACAACAGCAAGAAGCGCTCGGGATGGTGGGCGTCAACTTGGTCTACGCCGCCTGCTTTCTCAAACACGATCCTGATCAATTTATTCAATCGTTGTTAGATGGTTTGAGTGTGGACCGGATTGAAATCGACATGATCGAGTTTTCGGGAGTCGCGTTTCGTCAAGTCGACAATCGCATCATGAGTATGAAATTGGTGCAGCTCGATCTGAGCAACGCAGCGATGTTCGCGGCCGATGGCACAGTGTTGCAACCCTCGGAAGTCCTTTACAAGAAACCGATTCTCGTCGAACGCGGCAGCTTTCGTCCGGTCACCCATGTCAATATGGACATGCTCCGTTGTGCCCATGAGCAATTTGCCGCCGAGCTCGGAGCGGATGCGGGCGAGATTGTGCAGTTGACCGAAATCACTCTGAAAAGTTTGTTAACTAATGGTGAAGCGGATTATGCCGATTTCCTCGCACGCATCGAGTTGCTTGCGTCCGAAGGGATGATGGTGATGATTTCGGATTACTTTGAATATTATCGCTTGGCGGCCTATCTGGCTCGCTACAGCCGAAATCGGATCGGCATTACAATGGGAGCGGCAAGCTTGCGTGAGCTGTTCAACGAAAAGTACTACACCGAGCTTCAAGGCGGAGTGTTGGAGTCGTTTGGGCGATTGTTCAAGAGCGAGTTGAAGCTCTATATCTATCCCCATCTGGATCCAGAAACGGGGGATTTTACGGCGGTTCAAAATCTGGAAGTCGCGCCCAATCTTCGCAAGCTTTACGAGTACCTCGTCGAACGAGGCTGTATCGACCAACTGAGCACCTTCAACGATGCCTACCTATCGATCTTCTCACGCGACGTCTTGAAGAACATCAAAGATGGCGATGCACGCTGGGAAACGATGGTCTCGCCGCATGTCGCGGCGATCATCAAAGAGCGAGGGTTCTTTGGTTACCAAGGGGAATGACCCGGGATCATTGCCCGCCGCTCTAACGGGGTGAGTGAGGCAAATCGCGGCTGATGGCGTTGGCGGCCCAGTTCGTTGGCGGTCTAGTTCATTTGCGGCCCAGTTCATTTCGATGTGAATCAAATCGGGGCGGCTTGCTCGTGGATTCGCGCCGCGATCGCGCGGGCCACCAACGCATCGGGGCCGAGATAAGACGACAATCGAATTTCGGCGTCGGGGAATTGCCTTTGCACGGTGGTGACCGTTTTTTGGATGGCTTGAAACAAACGGCCATCAAACAGCAGATGAGGGTGTACGAGGATTTGGCCACCCCGTTGGGCGAGTTGCTCGAGCGTTTCCTGCAGACCTGGTTTCGCCATCGCATAGAATGCGGTCGACCGGTGGGGGAGGCCAAGTCGATACGAAACCAATTCACTCAGCACACGCATGTCCGCTTGCGCACAGGGATCGTAGCTGCCACGCCCGACCATTAGCAGCGAGATTTCGTGATCGGGGTTGGTGAACCCCGAGCGGGTTTGTCGGAGCAGCCCGCAAACCAATTCCACGATCGCCATGTGCCGAGAAATGGGGCGGGTGTGAACGTAGGCGATGTGTGGCGTTTTCGCGTGGCACGTTTTTACCAAATCAGGGATGTCCTGCTTGGCGTGTCCGGCGGCAAATAGCAGCAGTGGAGCGACGCGGATTTCCGAAACGCCCTGCTCGACCAAGCATCGCCAAGCGTCCTGGATCGTGGGCGATTGGAACTCCAGCAAGCAGGGCTGGATTTGCATCGAGGGGATTTCATCGCTCAGTTTGTCGGACAACTGAAAGAATTGCTTGGTTCCTTCCTCGTCGCGAGTCCCATGCCCGACCAACAAGACGCCAACTTGCTTGACGTCTTGCGCCGCTTGTTTGGTCTTCACGGCTTGCTTGGGCTTCACGGCTTGCCGGGACTTCACGGCTTGCTTGGACTTCACGATGGGTGCATCGCTCACCTAGTGTACGACGTCCGATTTTGCGAAGCCTTCTTTTTCCAGATCGCTAAGCGCTTGGCGGACGTTGAAGCCTGATTGGTAATGCACAACGACTTGTCGATTGTCGATGATGCCTGCTTCTTTCTGCTCCGCCAATTCAACGGTTTCGACAGCCTCGCTGTTCTCCAACAGCTCCTTGACTCGTGGGTAGCAAGACACGGAGCAGTGCATATCGGGAACGGCAATCGTGAGCGTTCCGGCATCGCGGGTCACTTCGCTGGCTACGGTCGTGGTCGAGGGCGACGCGGAGTCGGCTTGGGAAGACTCACTCGGCATTTTGGCAACGGCCACCATGATAATGACGGAGGCGAGGGCTGCGATCGCATAGGCAATTCCACGCATGAAGATTTCTCTTGATTTAATGAGGAAGGAAACGGGATGAATGGACTGTAGCGTGCTCGCTGCACGCGGCAAGATCAACTGTTCGTTTTCACGCCTGGATCATCGGCGACATTGACCCACACATGAACGTGCGGTGCACCTCGATAGTGCCACACAAACGCGGGACCTTCAAGACGCCAATTGTCCCAGACCTTGTCATTGCCAAGATCGTGGTCTTGGTAAAACGACAATTGACAGGTTTCCAACCCCCCCTGGCTCTGCAGGCAGCGAATCACTTCGTCGCGATCGCTTTGGCGATACGGTTCGACCAATTTTTGCAGCACCGTTTGCAGATGGGCTTGTTGGTCCGCGGACATATCCGAGACCGGTAAACCAGTCCGTTTGCCTTGTTTGCCTTGGAAATGGACCGCTTGTTCTCGCGGGGTTGTAGCGACCAAGGCTTCCTTTTGTTGACGCCCATCGAGCATTTTATACAAGTCGTTCGCCGCGATCGCTTGCTCCCAAAATACGTTGTCGATGTGTCGTGGGCCCTCGTTGAACTCAGGGGCGTGACCATAGAAAATGGGACCGCCGAACGCGACATGGTCGGTGGAGTCACCGTCACAGCGCAGCGTCATGTGTCGCCCGGTCATCACCATTTCGAACTTGCCTTGCCCCGGCGTTCCGAAGATCGCAATCGATTGCTCGTTTCCGAATCCACCCGCGTCATCTTCGAGTTGTTGGTAGTAACGTTCGTGCCAATCGGGATGAATGATCGACTC
Organism: Novipirellula galeiformis; assembly: GCF_007860095.1. NCBI lineage: Bacteria > Pseudomonadati > Planctomycetota > Planctomycetia > Pirellulales > Pirellulaceae > Novipirellula > Novipirellula galeiformis. Next base: position 165,605 of record NZ_SJPT01000008.1, read on the forward strand.
AAAGGTTTGTTTAATCAAATCGCGTTGCGCGTCGGAGTAGAAGTCGTCGTTGATTTCGTGTTTGGTGATATTCCAATTGTTGGCAACGAACGTTCGTAGCAGACCGCGTTTGGAGTCTTGGTGGTCCCACGCGAAGCAGATATCGGCGCGTTGTTTTTCGTTGAGGGTTTCGTAGAGACGTCCGACTAACGATTCCGCGCTCGGGGACGCTTCGGCCGCCTGAGTTGCCGAGCAAAGCAGTGGAGCGGCAGCGGTGCCCGCGACCACTGCGGAGGTTTGCTCAAGAAATTGACGCCGATTGATTGAATGCCGATCGTTCATTGCGCGGTCCTTCAGTCGTGGGATGGATCAAAATGGATCTGAATACGAAAGTCGCTCCGCAGGTCGGGGCCTCGACTTGATACTCCAAGCATGGAGTGTGGGATTGAAATTGGGCAGGATTCGAAACCGCCGATATTATAGGAGTCTCCGCCCCCGAGTGGGGAAATAAAGTCGATTCGACTTTTTTAAAAACGCACAAAACGCGGAGCCAGATTCGGCCTGCAAATGCCATCGGCTTGTCGGTGCCCGCGACACAAAAACTCCGTACGCGATTCGAATCGCGTACGGAGTCCAAGTGTTGCATGGCAGGAGGTTGGGGTTAGCTCTTGGCTCCTTTTCGCATTTCGATTTGATACCCTTGGCGATAGGGGCGAGCCAAAAAGCCATTGGCTTCGTCGTCGCCGATGATTTGTTCGGTCGCGTTGTCCCATTTCAGATCGCGACCCAACCGCGCCGAGATGCCCGCCAAGTGGCACACGTTGAGCATTTCCATGTGCGTGTGGACGTCGGAGATGGGATCCTTTCGTTCGCGGACGCAATGCAAGAAGTTTGCCCAATGTTGCTTGCGTTCGTTGTGCTCCATCGGCATGCCTCGATAGACCTTGGCAATGGCATCCTCGGGAAGGGGATTGTCTTTCAGGTCGTCGACCGGTTGTCCCACCAATTTGCCGCGATTGACGAAGATTTTACCTTCGGTTCCCGTGATCAAGACACCGTTGTCGGTGTCGTTGCGAATGATCATTTCCGTTCCGCCAGGATATTGGACGTTGAAATGGAATCCAGTCGCGGTGTTGTAGCGATCGTTTTGAATCGGGAAGCCATCCTTGAAATCAACGGGATGTTTCGCCGTTCCGCCGATGGAAACCGGACCTTCGGTTTGGCCGTTTAGTTTCAGTGCCCAGTTGCAGATATCCACGTGATGGGCACCCCAATCGGTCAGTTTTCCGCCCGAGTATTCGTACCACCAACGAAACTCGTAGTGACCATTGGTGAGGGGGCGTTTGCCTTTGCCATCGTCTAGGAATCGGTAGTCGACCTTGGGTGCGGGACCGAGCCAGCGGTCCCAATTCAAGTTGCCCGGGACTTCCGCGACGGGCAGCACGGGGCTGGAGGGGGCACCGCCAATCGCCGCTTGGACCTGGGTAATCTTTCCCAGTCGCCCTTCGGCAACGATCGCCATCGCTTTGACGAACAAGGGAAACGTGCTGCGTTGTTGCGTGCCGACTTGAACGACGCGTCCGGTTTCCTTTTGGACTTTGCGAATCAGCTTGCCTTCATCGATCGTCAACGTCAGCGGTTTTTCGCAATAGACGTCTTTGCCCGCCAACATCGCTTCGACCAGCGGTTTGGTGTGCCAGTGGTCGGGCGTTGCGATGTGAATCACGTCGATATCGTCGCGCTCAATCAGCTCGCGGTAGTCTTCGTAGACATCGGCTTTGCCAGCGGCGAAGCGTTGGTTGAAGCTGTTGCGATGTCCTTGGTCGACATCGGCGATCGCAACGACATCGAGCCACTCTTTTGCCGTGTTGATGTTTCCCGATGCCATGCCGCCCGCGCCAATCACCCCGATCGTCATGCGGTCGTTCTTGGTTTTTGCATCCTCCGCAAACGTTTTCGGGTTCGAGAAAAAGTAAGGGGCCGAAGCCGCTGCCCCCGCAACTGCAGTCGACTTGAGGAAATCGCGGCGGGCGTTGGGGTGGCTGTTGCGACCGTTTGAGGGGGTGTTTTTTGAGTGATTCATGTACGCAAACCCTATCTGGAGCGATGGTGGGGTGGGGGGGATCGTCAGAGCAGTATACCCGCAATTGACAAAAAGGTGGATTCAAGTCACCCAAGAAGCCGATTGATGGCATGGATTGCGGTGTTAGCGGTTTTTGTCGGACTTATTTGCCGAGCTGCCGAGCTGCCGAGCTGCCCGGTGGGACGAGCGTCCGGGGGGGCAGTGAAATCCAAGGGCGGTTAAATCCCGCCCGATTCGCGGAGCGACGCCATGCCGAAGGGGGAGCCTCATTGTCGCTCCGAGCCCGTGTGTCGGGATTCGCTGGTACGGTTTCGCTGGGCATCTGATCTTCGCTGGGCATCTGATCAACAGTCGCTCGGCGTGATACACTACAGAATTGCCAATTCAGAGCATCTTTTCCGTTTCTTGAACTCATTACCGAGCCTCGCGTCCATGACTTTCCAATCCAATGTCCAAGCTTTGGATGCTGCGATCGCCGAACGCAACGCCCAAAAAATCCGTTCCATCCTGCTGAAGCTTGATTTCGTGTTGATCAATATTGACGACGAAGAGGAGGCTGATGGCGACGAAGAGAGCATGGGGGCATTGACCGCAGAGATCGAGGAGCACGATGTGCTTGTGGCCTTCTCGTCCGAAGAAAACGCCGGGCTTTTTGTAGGCGAAATGGGCGACCTGTTCACCGAAGAGGACGAAGTCCAAGGCTTCGTCGTGGACGGGGAAACGTTGCTGGAGTTCTTGCCTGAAGGATTCGGGTTGCTGATCAATCCCGAAACGGAATTCAAGCAAATTATCGATCCCGAATTGGCGACCGAAGTCCTTGAGTTGGGCGAACCGATGGAAGGTTAAGCAGCGGCTTGGTTTGCCGCGGAAGTTCTCTTTTCGCGGCAAAACCGACTCCAGCTACCGACGTTTTGCCCTCTTAACGTCATTGCTAACTCCCGATGCCACCGCCCATCATGCCACCGCCCAGCGCGGTGGGGTCGCGATGGCGTGGCATGGACTGCGGCGTCGTTTTTATGACGTCTGTTTCGGTTTTACTAAGCAGTGAAATCCCACGCAGGGCTCCTCCTCTTCTCGCTCGTCCGTTGCCGCTTGCAATAAATCTTGGACTTGCTGTAGCCGTGCGGGATTGAGCGCCGCGGAGACGACCCGTTGTTGGCCATCGTCGCCGACCACCACGGTCGTGATCACCGCCACGGTGTCTTCGTGCTGCAACGCTTGGATGATGTGCTCGCCGACTTGCTGCTCTGCATTCTTGATCGTGGTCACAAACTGGGCGATTTGATTTGAATCGACATTGTTGGTGACCTGTGCCAGCGACTGTGTCTCGGCAGCGTCGGGTGAGTCTGTGTCGGGTGAGTCTGTGTCGGGTGAGTCTGTGTCGGGGTCGTTCTCGGGCGGAAGGTCACTCGGGGTGGAGGCGTTCATGCAGTTGGAAATCCGGAGTTGCTAGCAATAAAAGGAGGAACTGGGGGGAGAGCCACGGGGATTTCCACATCCTAGCGGTTTTATTATTTGTTTGCCGAGTCCAGCGTTCGTTGCCCAATGCAAAAGTCGATGGGCCCGATTCAAAAGTCGATGGGGCGAAGCAATCGATGTTGACCGCGAGTTGGCGTATTTCGTAAATCTCAGCAGCATCCGATTTACGGTTCCGAGGCATCGTCGCCATTGGCAGATCGAGCCAAGCCCCCCCAGCTTTCGACAGGGAGTCGAGTGCATGATTCGAAGTTTTTCACAGTGGAAACGACAGCGGAAGGAACAACGCCGTCGACGTGAACTAAACGACCCCTCTCGATACCCTCTCGATATGCAGCGGGATGTCGTCAGTACCATGGTTGCCGTCAAAGACTACACGATGACCTCGGTCGACCGACTGCACGGACTATGCGAGGCGGTGCGTTATGTGTCCTCGGCCGGAATTCCTGGCGATATCGTCGAGTGCGGCGTGTGGCGAGGCGGCAGCATGATGGCGGTTGCGAACATGTTGGCCCAATTCGGTGATACCGAACGCCATTTGCATCTGTTCGACACCTTTAGCGGAATGAGCGAACCGACGAGCAAGGACGTCGCGGTCGATGGTCATGTCGCCGAGGAATTGCTCAAGATCGAATCCAAAGAAGACCCCAAATCGGTTTGGTGCGTTTCCGCGTTGGACGAAGTAAAAGCCAACATGAAACAAACCGGCTACGACGAAAGTCGAGTTCATTTTCACGAGGGGATGGTTGAAGAGACGATCCCAGGTCATGCGCCCGAGAAAATCGCACTGCTTCGCTTGGATACCGATTGGTACGAGTCGACACGGCACGAAATGGAACATTTGTTTCCTCGGCTTGCGGATGGCGGCGTTCTCATTATCGATGATTATGGTCATTGGGAAGGTGCCCGAAGGGCGGTCGATGAATACCTTTCCAAGCACGGCATCGGCATGATGTTGCACCGTCTCGATTACACCGGTCGCATTGGAATCCGTCACAATGCAGTGAAGCTGGCGGCGTCGCAACCGGATACCGGTGCAGGCACTAGCCTCGTTCATCAAGGATCTCGTCATGACGCAGCCTAGTGCGTATTTGAATGTCGGATGTGGGAACTGCTACCATCCCGATTGGACCAATGTGGATTTAGTCGCCAGTGGTCCAGAGGTGTATCAGTGTGACCTGCGTCGCGGCTTGCCTTACGAAGCTGAGCAGTTTGCAGCGGTGTACCATTCGCATGTGCTGGAGCATCTAACTCCCGACAATGCCGCGACCATGCTACGCGATTGTTTTCGCGTGCTGCGTCCAGGCGGGATTATTCGTGTCGTGGTGCCCGACTTGGAAGGGATCGCGACCGCCTACCTGCAAACGCTGAACGAAGCGGACGGAGGAGACGAGAAAGCCATCGCGAATCATCAATGGATGACGCTTGAACTTCTCGATCAAATGACGCGAGCGAGAAGCGGTGGTTTGATGAAGCTAGCGATGGAAAACCCCGCTCAGATCAACCGCGATTTCATCCGGTCGCGAATTGGCGCGGAAATGGATCCGGCAAAGAAGGCGAAGAGAACGTGGCGCAACCGTCTGTCGCGTTGGGGGCGTTCGACCAGGAAACAATTGGCTGCTACCGCGGTTGCGATCGTGCAAGGCAGGTCGGGACGCGATGCGTTCCGCGAAGGTAATTTCCGAGATTCAGGGGAAATCCATCGCTGGATGTATGACCGTGTTTCGCTTGCTCGATTGTTGCGAGAGGTGGGCTTCGAAAACGCGAGTGTTGTTTCTGCCAACGAAAGCCAAATCGAATTGTTTGATTCTTTTGAGCTCGATTATGTTGGTTCGTCACCGCGAAAGCCCGACTCGCTTTACATGGAAGCGACGCGTCCTCGAGATGCCAAACAAACGAACGTTGGTCTGTCCCGAGCGGCCTAACTTAGGTGTTGCGGCCTTGCGAATGCAGTGAGTTTCAGAGGACTCAAATATGATCGTTGACCAACTTTGCTATGGTGTTAGCGGCGGCGCCGCAGGTGCCGCCCAAAGGATCCATGCCGGACTATTGGCTGCTGGGGTCGATAGTCGGTATTGGCATTCACCCAAGCTCAGCCGTTCGGAAATGCCCGAGACGCAACCTCTTGTTTGGCCATCGAACACTGACGCTCGCCCTTTAAATCGAGCCTTCGACCGTCTCTCTCGTACCGCTTCGTTGACGTGGGCAAAACGCCGTCACCGTCCTGGGCCCAGTCCAACACGCGAGTATTTCAGCAGCGGAAGGCTGCGTCACGCAACCCCTTTTCCGACGTCCCAATTGACCGGTGACGTGCTGATGATCCACTGGGTCGGTAAGCTGTTTGACTATCCGACTTTTTTTCAATCGCTACCTAAACAGCGGCCGATCGTTTGGGTTTTGCATGACATGAATCCGTTTACCGGTGGATGTCATTTTTCAGCGGGTTGCGATCGCTTTGAAAGAGGGTGTGGAAGTTGTCCACAGCTGGATCATGCACATGCGTCGGATCCGTCGGCGCGAACGATGGCGATGAAGACCGAACTGTATCGTGAACTTGACTTGCATGTCGTCTCGGTGAGTCATTGGATGAGCGAGCAAGCGAAACGATCGATGCCGATGAGGAATGCGGCAAGTCATCACGTCATTCCGCTAGGAATCGACATCCAAGCGTTTGCTCCGATCGAAAAATCCCAAGCCAAAGCGGCGCTAGGGCTTCGTTCCGATCGAAAGGTGATTGCCTTTGGTGCCGACGTCGCGACGAATCGTCGCAAAGGGTTTCATTGTTTGATGGAAGCTTGGCCGAGACTTGATCCCAATCAAGTCCAAGGGATCATGTTCGGAGGAGGCGATGCTCCGCAGTTGCCGTCCAATGTCGCTTCGATTCGTCATTTTGGTTACATTCGTGACGCGCTGCAAAAGCAGTTGTTCTATTCAGCGGCCGACATGTTCGTGATGCCATCGCTCGAAGACAACTTGCCACAAACCGGGCTCGAAGCCTCGGCCTGCGGCACCCCAGTGGTCGCTTTCGATGCTGGCGGAATTCCAGATTATGTTCGGCATCACAACACGGGTTTGCTGGCTCCCACCGGCGACAGCGAAGCGTTAGCAGTGCAGATCAAGTGGATGCTTGACCATCCTGAGCAACGACTCGCGATGGGAGTCAAGGCGCGCGAGATGATGCAGCAGGAATTCACTGGCCCGCTCGAAACGTCTCGTTACCAAGCGTTACTGCAACAAGTCGTACGCGGGGCCTCGGCCGCGGGAAAACGGGTCGCATAGGAACCCCAGCGACAAATGGGTCGGCAACGTTGGTCGGCAAAGCAGATTCGGCATGAACCGCTGGTCACCAGCGGCGTGACGCCAAAATCGGTGACGGCAACTCGGTGACGGCAACTCGGTGACGGCAACTCGGCGACGACGTCGATTTGCTCTCGCTCGCCGAATTGATGGTCCAATCTTTTCGCCCACGGCCCCACGTTTTTTCCTGGGCCCACCGTGCGGGGGGGGGCTTCTGTGTCGCTGTGGGATGCTTCCGCGAGGTTTGGCGAGGGATTTCAGCGAGAAAAGTGGCGATAAAAATGTGAATCGTTCGCGAAAGGAAGCGAAGGGTGGTGTCGAGGCCCAGCATGGCTAGCAATTCGATGAGCAGGTCTTGTGGCTCAGCTTGTTTACGGTAGCCCATTTAAGCGTGATTCCCGCTCGTTGCTTTCGCAATTTTTGCTGGGTTTGCGTGCTGAGGTGGGGGATCCAGGGTGTTAGAATAGGGGTTTGGCGCATCCGGCGAGGTGTTGCAGGCTCTTTTTTAGGCGACCGAGAGCGTTTCAGACGGCTTGCATCGCGTAGCGGAGGCGAAGAAATGCGTGGCCGCAACCCGCCATTGGCCTCGACGATTCTGCGGTTTGCCTGCTACATTGCCCCGCTTGCCCAACACGGCGTCTTCCGACAATCCAATTCCATTCACAGGCCACCTCACGCCGTGATCGTCATTCTGCAAAGCAACGTTACGGACGAGCAAATCGATCACGTGCTTCAGCGTATCGAAGCGCTCGGGCTCCAGCACCACCTGAGTCGCGGTACGTTTCGTACGATTGTTGGCATTATCGGTGACGAAGAAAAGCTGCAAGCCGAGCCGCTCAACGCGATTCCTGGGGTCGCTCAGGTGATTGCGGTCATGCAGCCGTACAAGCTAGCCTCGCTCGAAGCTCACCCCGAACCGAGCATCATCGATGTTTCGGGCGTGAAGATCGGCAAGGGGCATCTCGGCATGATCGCGGGTCCGTGCAGCGTCGAAGATCGCGATCGCATGTTCCGGATCGCCGAAAGTGTTTGTGAATCGGGAGCCAATCTGTTTCGAGGCGGCGCCTACAAACCACGCACCAGCCCGTACGCGTTCCAGGGGCTCGGCGAAGCGGGGTTGAAACTGCTCCGCGAGGTCGGGGACAAATTCAATGTGCCCGTCGTCACGGAGGTCACCGATCCCCGATTGGTCGAATTGGTCGCCGAGCACGCCGATATGCTGCAAGTCGGTGCCCGAAACATGCAGAACTTTGCCTTGCTGACGGAAGTCGGCAAATCGCAACGTCCCGTGTTACTCAAGCGGGGGATGAGTGCGACGATCAACGACTTGTTGATGTGTGCCGAGTATATTTTATCGCAAGGCAATATGAACGTGGTGCTGTGCGAGCGTGGCGTGAAAGGCTTTGATAACGTCACCCGCAATTTGTTCGATGTGGCGGCCGTTCCGGTGCTGCATGGTTTGACCCATCTGCCTGTGATCGTCGATCCTTCGCATGCGACCGGTCGACCCGACTTGATTCCGGCCTGTGCGCTTGCCGGCTTGGCGGCGGGGGCCGATGGGGTGCATATCGAAGTTCACGATTGCCCCGAAGAAGCGAAGAGTGATGGGCCTCAAGCCCTACTACCCGATCAATATCGTCAGCTTGCGGTTCAAATGAAGGAACTCGCCAAGCTGTTTGGAAAAACCGTATCCCCTCTCCCGGAGAAAAAGGGTTGAGTCGTCAAACAATCATTGCTGGTAACTGGAAGATGAACACCCGTTGCGAAAGTGCCGTTGCACTCGCAAAGGGCGTCGTGGCTGCGGTGGGCGAAAAGCCGACCGTTCAAGTCGTGCTCTGTCCGCCTGCGGTTTACCTGCACACCGTTGCCGACGCGGTCGCGGGAACGGCCGTGGAGCTCGGAGCCCAAAACCTTTACGCGGCTGAGGATGGTGCCTTCACCGGCGAAGTCAATGCCGCGATGTTGACCGATGTCGGTTGCGGTTACGTGATCCTAGGGCATAGCGAGCGTCGCGCCCTGATGGGAGAAACCGATGCGGACGTTAGCACCAAGTTGCACGCCGCTTTGGCAGGCAATTTGGTGCCGATCGTGTGCGTAGGCGAAACGCTCCAAGACCGTGAAGCCAACCAGACCGAAGCGGTCATCGAAACCCAAATCCGCGGTTCGTTGGCGGGGCTCGACGAAGTTCGAGCGGCCGGCATCGTCGTCGCCTACGAGCCCGTCTGGGCGATCGGGACGGGAAAAACGGCATCGCCCGAACAAGCCGAAGAGGTTCACGCGTTCATTCGCTCCTTGTTGGGCGAGTTGTTCACAACCGACGTAGCGGCACAAATCCGTATTCAATACGGTGGCAGCGTCAAACCGAGTAACGCCAAGGAATTGCTTGGGCAACCGAATATCGACGGCGCCTTGGTTGGCGGAGCTAGCTTGAAAGCGGAAGACTTCGCTGGAATCATCGCGGCAGGTTGAGCTTGCTTCGCGAAACACACCCCTACACATCGTTTATTTGAAGGACGAACCTGTCATGACCGCTCTGCTCGTTGGTTTTTTGCTGCTTGCTTCTCTCGAGGGAGCCATTTTGGGCTTCTTGATGGGATTCCTGTCGTTGTTTTTGATTCTGTTGGTCTTGATCCAACGCGGAAAAGGGGGCGGGTTGACCGGAGCACTTGGGGGTCCCGGGGGACAAAGTGCATTCGGTAGCAAAGCGGGTGACACCTTCACCGTGATTACTGTCGTCGTGGCGACCGTGTGGGCGTTCTCATGTGCCTTTACGATGTGGTTGCTCGGCACTCACGCTCCATCGACGACCACGGTCGATTCTGCGGTTTCCGCGGTCGGAGACGACTCGGCGGCGAGCAGCGAAACCTTGAATTTGCCCTCGTTGGATGCGGACGGGCTGAGCGGCTTGGAAGCGGAGCTTTCGGGTGGTGACGATGCCAAAACCAATGCCGTTGAATTGACACCGGCAACCAGCGGCGACGCTCCGGCGATGGAAGCTCCTGCCGAGGAAGCTCCTGCTACGGAAGCTCCCGCTACAGAGAAACCTGCTGAGGAAACTCCTGCGGAGAAGAAGCCTGCTGAGGAGAAGCCCGCCGCGGAAGCGGCCGACGCGAGTGCAACCCCTGCACCTGAAACGCCCGCGGCAACCGAAAAAGCAGCAGAAGCGGCCGAGAGTGACGGCGACAAGTAGACAGCATGAGCTCTGTGATCATTGAAAACGCGCGCAGCATGACGGGCCAAGGTCATGCCACCCAGCAAACGGATCTCGGTACGTTTGTGGTGGAGGTGCGCACCGTGAATAACCGCGGCTTTAAGTGCGCCCTGAGGTCCACCGATTCGCTGTCGTCGTTTGACAGTCGGGTGGAGTCGCTGGTGCGAACCTTGATTCACCGCGGCAGTGTGAATCTAGCGATTAGTTGGAAGCGGCCGCCCGCAGAAACGCTTCCGCAAATCGACTCGGAAGTGTTGGGGGCTTACTTCTCGCAATTGCAAAACGCCAAGAATACCTTTGCTGGAGAAGGGGCCACGATCGATCTGGCTCAACTTGCAATGCTTCCAGGCGTCATTGTCCAGAAGACTCAAGATCGGCGTGACAACGCGGTCCTGTGGGAAACCGTTCAGCAAACGATCCGCGACGCCGTGCAGAGTCTGGATGTGATGCGGGCTCAAGAGGGAGCCAATATGGCTGCGAGTCTTCGCATGGATTGCGAGCTGATTCGTCAACACGTCGCTCAGATCGCGGAGCTTGCACCGCAAAGTGTGGACGCCTACCAAAAGCGGCTGGAGACAAAGATTCAGCGGGTCTTAGCGCAGCACGAGATCGATGTGCCAATGATCGATCTGTTGAGGGAAGTCCAAATCTATGCCGATCGTGTGGACTACAGCGAAGAGGTCATGCGGTTAGGCAGTCATTTGCAGTTGTTTGAGCAGACGCTTAGCGGCAAGGTCGCTGGCGATTCGCAGCCGCCCGCGAGCCAAACGGACGCAGGCCAGATTGACGCGAGCCAAGCTGACGCGGGCAACGATCGGGAGCCATCGGGCCGCAAGTTGGAGTTTATCGTTCAGGAGATGTTGCGAGAAACCAACACGATTGGCAGCAAGGCGTCGCAAACGGAGATTTCGGCGCATGTGGTCGAGATCAAGTGTGCGATCGAACGGATGCGAGAATTGGTCCAAAATCTCGAATAATCCTACGAAAGCAAAGTATGAGTGAGGAAGGGTGTGGTCGATTGGTCATTGTTTCGGGTCCGAGTGGGGCGGGGAAATCGACCGTCTTGCGCCGGCTGAGATCGGAATGCGAATTGCCGCTCCAAATGAGCGTGTCGGCGACCACCCGGCCGCCTCGCCCCGGTGAACGAGATGGAGTGGATTACTTTTTTCTTGATCACGAAGAGTTTGAACAGCGACGCCAAGTGGGTGATTTCCTCGAGTGCAAAGAGGTTTTTGGCCGCGGGCATTGGTATGGAACGTTAAACGAGCAGGTCGCCACTGGCCTGAATGCCGGAAAATGGGTTATTTTGGAGATCGATGTTCAAGGAGCGCTGGCAATCCTCGATCATCAAGAGTTCAATCCGATTACACTCTTCATTCACCCGGGCGGAACCGAGGAGCTTGAGCGGCGACTTCGCACGCGTGCAACGGAGTCCGAGGCTGCGATTGCGGCTCGGCTCGAAACAGCCTGTCGAGAGATGCAGTTCATGCATCGCTATCAATACGAAATCATCAACGAGTCGGTCGATCAAGCCGTCTTGGATATCTGCCAAATTTTGAAAGACCAAAAGGAAACAAAGCCATGCTCGAAGAGCTAAAAGAAGAAGAGATTGTCAACAAGGTCGGTGGCCGTTTTAAATTGAGCACGCTGATTCAAAAGCGATTGGTTCAATTGAACCAGGGGAGCCGGGCGCTCGTGAACGTCGACACCCACGACAAGATGACGATTGTTTTGCAAGAGATCATGCAGGACAAGATCGTCTTGAACATGGACAATGAGATCCAGACGCTCGAGGATCTGACCGCGGCAGCCGATGCCGCCTCGGACGGCCCCGATTTGGATGCATCCGATCTATGAGTAAGGAAGGGCGAGCGATCTTGCTCGCCGTCGGCGGTGGCATTGCAGCCTACAAGTCTGCGACCGTATGCAGTCGGCTCGTTCAATCGGGCTACGATCTGCGTACGGCGATGACTTCGTCGGCGACTCAGTTTATTGGCGCGGCAACCTTTGCGGCGCTCTCGGGAAAGCCGGTCGCCCAGGATTCGTTTGATTCCCCTCGTTTTCCGTTGGGAGCTCATATCGAGTGGACTCGCGACTTGGCATTGATGATTGTAGCGCCGGCCACCGCTAATCTTTTAGCCAAGTTTGCAACGGGGCTGGCCGACGATCTTATCAGTACGCTGTACCTGCAAGCGGAGTGTCCCGTGCTGCTCGCCCCGGCGATGAGTGCATCGATGTGGAGCAAACCGTCGGTCCAGCGGAATGTGGAAGTCCTGCGCGGCGATGGGTGCCATTTTGTCGGACCCGAGTCAGGTTGGTTAAGTTGTCGCGTTCGCGGAGAAGGACGCATGGCGGAGCCCAATTCCATCGTCGAATCGGCTATGCTTCGGATTGCTTCGCATTAGCTTGCTTGCTAAATGTGTGGATCCACTTCTAAATCTCTTTGCTGCGTTTCGCGGTTCGAGCTAAATCATGACTCTGTTTGTCTTTGGGCACCGCAATCCCGATACCGATGCGATTTGCAGTGCCATTGCGTACTCCGATTTCCTCAAGCAAACCAGTCGCCCGGATGCAATCGCCGCCTGTTGTGGTGCTCCGAATCAACGTACCGAGTTTGCCCTCCGCAAAGCCAAGTTGCCGCCGCCGCGGATCATCATGGACGTGCGTCCTGAGATCGAGGATGTGTGTCAGCGTAATGTGATCTTCGCGCGCCAAACCGAAGTCTTTTTCGAAGTCTACCAACGGATGAAAGAGCATGGGTTGAGCGCGATTCCGGTCTTGGATCATGACGACAAGGTGCTTGGGATTGTGACCTTGCTCGATCTGTTGGAGCTCGTGCTGCAAGGCGATGTGGATCCGGTTCACTCCCGCGAAGTGTGTAGCAATCTCAGCAAGGTCGCCTCGGTTCTCGATGGTGAGTTCCAACATAGCGTCAAGCCTGACCAGACCGACGAATTCGTCGTGATCGTGGGGGCGATGAGTGCGGAAGGATTCACCAAGCGAATGAAGCAATTTCCCGCTGACCGCTTGTTGGTGGTTAGCGGTGACCGTCCCACGATCCAGTTGCCAGCTCTGGAGATGGGCGTGCGAGCATTGGTGATCACGGGCGGCTACGAGTTGTCGAGTGGTTTGTTGCACTTGGCGGAAGCCCGAGGCGTTTCCGTGATCGTGAGCCCGTATGACACCGCCACGACCACGATGCGTATCAAGGCTGCGCGGTTGATCGATTCCGTCGTTAACGATGAGTTTATTTCGTTGCCAGCCAAGATGCCGGTCGCAACGGCGCGTCAACAAGTCTTTCGCACCATGCAAACCGTTTTTCCCGTGGTCGACAACGGCAAGCTATTTGGAGTGCTGAGTAAAAGTGATTTGGTGAATCCACCGATGCCTGAATTGGTGCTGGTCGATCACAACGAGTTGTCACAGGCGGTCCAAGGGGCGGAGGATGCGATCATCAGCGAAGTGCTTGATCATCATCGCCTCGGAGGTTCGCTGAAGTCATCCAATCCCATTCGTTTCACACTAGAACCAGTCGGGTCCACGTGCACGTTGGTCGCACGCAAGTTTCGTCAGGCGAACTTGGAACCCACTTCGGGGGTGGCGCTGTGCATGGCGTCAGGCATCATCAGCGATACGCTGTTTTTACGCTCGCCAACGACGACCGATGTGGATCGAGACATTTTGGCTTGGTTGCAACAATTTTGCACGCTTGATTTGAAAGAGTATGCGACGGAGTTCTTTGAGGTCGGGTCGGCACTGCGTAGCGGAGAAGCGGAACGCGTGGTGCGCGAGGATTGCAAAGAGTTTGAAGAGGCGGGAGTCAAGTTCTCCATTTCTCAGATTGAAGAAATCGGCTTTGATCTTTTCTGGGATCGTAAAGGCGAGCTTGTGGCCGCGCTGGAACAGCTCTCCAAGGAGAATCAGCTCGATTTTTCAGCGTTGTTGGTCACGGACATCGCCAGCAACGGCAGTTTGTTGTTGATGAGCCGCGAACCCGATGGCTGGGACGAGATCAACTATCCCGAGCTCGAAGAGAATCTGTACGAATTAGAAGAGGTGGTCAGCCGCAAAAAGCAACTGTTGCCCTTGATCATCAGTCTGTTGGATTCCGCGCCGGCATCGAGCAGGTAAAAAATCTCCTGGCCGTTCGAACCATTGATTATTCGCGAAACGATTGCATGGGAGTGACCTACGATCGACATCATTAATGAATCCATTTACGACCATCCAAAGTACTACGACCTCGTCTTTGGTGCCGATTGTGCAGCCGAAGTGAACTTCATCCAAGCTTGCGGAAGCGAGTGGATGGAGCGTGCGCCGAAGCGATTGTTCGAGCCTGCGTGTGGCACCGGACGGCTGTTGTACGCGTTGGTGAAAAAAGGCTTTCGAGTCGATGGTCTCGACTTGAATCCCAAAGCGGTTGAGTTTTGCAATGCAAGATTCCGCCGACACGGAGTGCGTGAATCGGCGTTTGTTGCTGACATGTCCGATTTTTCCACGACCTGGAAATGCGATCTGGCGTTCAACACGATCAACAGCTTTCGGCATCTCTGCAGCGAGCGAGAAGCACGCGGGCATTTGCAGTGCATGGGGCAGGTCGTTCGTCCCGGCGGGCTGTATTTGCTCGGCGTTCATCTAACGCCAACGACGGTCCCGCCGAGTGAGACGGAGTCGTGGTCCGCCCGCCGCGGACATTTGGCAATCAATACACACATGTGGACGAACGAGCGAGATACCGAGAGCCGTATTGAGCGATTTGGAATTCGTTTTGATATTCACAGTCCCTCGAAAAGTTTTCGCATCACGGATGAGCTCGTGCTGCGAAGCTATACCCCCAAGCAAATGAATCGATTGATTAAATCGAGCAAGTGTTGGGATGTCGCTGCAACCTATGACTTTGGATACGACGTACATCAGCCGATTGACGTCGACGCATCGACCGAAGATGTGGTTTACGTTCTGCGTCGCAAACCTGACGCGAGTTGAGTGGGTCGCGCGATCGCTTTCCGCGGCGCTAGCGATGGTTCGTGTGCAGCAAAGCGAAGCGGGGAAAGCGACGATACGCACCCCCCCCTTTTTTGGGTGGATGGCTTTGCCCGGCGCTGCGATCCCGGCGCTGCGAAGAGGTTTGCGGTCGCAATCGCCCGCGGCACCGCGATGCCCACGGTGGGCTTCGCGTACCAAGTGTCTTCTAGAGAGACGGCGAGCTACGGTCGTCGCGATCGTCCGGATGACGCAAAAAAAATGGCTCCGGCGAGCGTAAAAATTGAGATCCCTCCAGCGATCATGGCATTGTGGCCCCAGCCATCTTTGTCTTCCTGGATTTTCTTGTAGAGATAGGGCGAGGGAAGTTCCAGACTGGCCTCTTCCATCTGTTCGTACTCGCGGAGCAGTTCGGCGGGGTTCCGGGTGGGGTAGATTTCGCGGATCTCTTGGACGTGCCGTTGCGTCGTCATCGGGACCTCAATCGTGGCCCAGCGAATGCCGCAGTATCCGGCAATCAATAGACTTGCGGTGCAAATCAGCCCCAACGCAACCGTCCCAATTCGCTGGGCAAATCCAGGCTCCTCGAAGGGGGGGGCTTCGCGATCCGAGGAAGCGGTTTGGGCTTCGTCCTGGGGGAGCTGTCTGAGCTCACGGAGCCTTGGGATAGCGACCGTTTCGCCACAGGAGGGGCATTGCGTCTGGTCGCCCGCCTGGGAGGGAGAAACCGCAATGACGCTCTGGCAATGAGGGCAAGAAAGTTGGTACATGAAGATTAATTGAAAAAGAATTGAAGACGAAGTGGGTGGACCGATGAGGCAACCTGACTAAAATCCAAAGTGTGCAAACGGCGCCACCGCCAACCTATACCGCTCCCACCAGCTAACGGAGTCAACGTGCGACTTGTTCTCACTTCCTCCAGCCCTGTGTCGGACACCTTCTTCGGTGGCTCGCGGTAGCAATAGCGAACTGTTTTGTTCGTCCAGGTGAACCCGAAGGATCGGAATCCACCTACAAGAGTGGTTGTTTGCTGAATGCTGCTTGGATGGCAGTAAAAGCTGCAGGACTTCATTGGAGGTCATGAAGCTTGAGAAAGTATGGACGGGGGGAAACTCTTGATTACGGCATCACCGTTGTGTTGGTTCACATTGGGTGCGTTCTGGCAATCGAAGGTTGAGTGGACGGTGGAGATGTGGTCTGAATTCTCTGCGGTTTCACTGAGTTCGCTCCTGTCTGGCTGGTCTTATTGTGTCCCAATTCCGCTTCACGCTTGTGTTTCTCTACGTTGATCCATCTAAAACTCATTCCTGTGAATTGTTTCTGTAGCGGTTGATTTGCGATTAATGCAAACAACCTGTACATCTAGAAACTTCTTCCAATTGAAGTACTGTCGTAATAATGAGTTCACCATGGTGTAGAGTTAAGAAGCAACTTTGTTCTCAAGCAACTCGTCAACAATCAATCGGATGTGATTGAAAATTCGAATGACACCTCCGCTAATCACCTCGCTCATTCCAACTTAGATAGAATTTTCAAGATTGCCCTTCATCACATGATTGCTGGTTTCGTTTGAAATCATTCGAAACGCGTTTTTAGCCCTTATATCTCACAAACTGTTCCGCTAGGAGTTCCCCTTTGTTCGATACACTCTTGGACGAATTTGATGACGTAACCGTCCAAAGCACGGAAGCCGTGACAGGTAGTTTTCGCAAACTGCCTGTTGACGACAGCGATGATAATGACGCTGCCGTCGCCATGGCTTCCGCTGCAGATGGCGAAGTCCAACTCGAAAGTCCGGATGAACTGCTTGCTGGTGACGAAGCCGAGACGTGGTCCGATGACCCGGTTCGGATGTACTTGACCCAAATGGGCGAGATTCCACTGCTCACGCGAAAGCAAGAAATTGAGCTTGCCAAGCGCATCGAAGAAACTCGACGTCGATTCCGCACCAAACTGCTCGAAAACCATTACGTTCTTGTCGAAGCTTACAAGACACTCAAGAAGGTTTACCGCGGCCAATTGCCTTTCGACCGTACCGTTCAGGTTTCGGTGACCGACCATCTCGAGAAAGAGCAAATTGTGGGGCGTTTGCCTCATAATCTTCGGACGTTGCAAACATTGCTGCGTCGGAATCGTCACGATTGGAAAGTGTCGCTTAGCAAGGCGGCCTCGCAGCGTCGTCGCGTCGAAGCGTGGCGTTCGTTGGCGCGTCGTCGCCGTCGCGCGGTGCGTTTGATCGAAGAACTCGGTCTGCGTACTCAGCGAATCGAAACACGCATCGATCTGCTCGAAAAGTTCTCGCATCGGTTGTCCGAAATTGACGAGATGATCTCGGATCAGAAACGCACCAAACATGGGCGTGAAGTGCGAGACAAATTGCTTCATGAGCGACGTCAAATTTTGACCGCTTGCCAGGAAACACCAACCTCGCTTCGCAACCGGGTTGCGATGCTCAATAAGGTTTACGCAGAGTACCAACAAGCCAAACGCGAACTGAGCGAAGGTAACCTTCGTTTGGTCGTGTCGATCGCCAAAAAGTATCGCAACCGTGGTTTGTCCTTCTTGGATCTGATTCAAGAAGGTAACGCCGGTTTGATGCGAGCGGTCGACAAGTTCGAATACCGTCGTGGTTTCAAGTTCTGTACGTACGCGACTTGGTGGATTCGACAAGCGATCACGCGTGCGGTCGCAGACCAAAGCCGAACGATTCGTATTCCTGTTCACATGGTCGAAACGATGAGCCGCGTGCGGAACGTCGCTCGTCAATTGCTTCAGGAACTCGGACGTGAACCTACGATCGAGGAAACCGCACGTCGCGCCGACGTCACGGTCGAAGAGGCACGTCGTGTTTTGACGATGAGCCGTTTCCCGATTTCGTTGGATCGTCCCGTCGGTAATAGCGAAGACAGTCAATTTGGCGACCTGCTACCCGATGGAGCAGCAGAGAGCCCACAAATTGGGGCGACCCAGGAAATGCTGCGTGATCGCATCACAGGCGTCTTGAAGTCGTTGTCCTATCGTGAACGCGAAATCATCAAGTTGCGTTACGGACTTGGCGATGGTTACAGCTACACGCTCGAAGAGGTTGGTCACATCTTTAAGGTGACGCGAGAGCGGATTCGCCAAATTGAAGCCAAGGCGGTTCGCAAGCTTCAACAGCCAAGCCGGAGTCAAGATTTGGTCGGGTTCCTCGACTAGTCTCAACGTAATACGTTTGCATTAACAACTGATGGCGATGTGCTTGCTCAAGTACGTCGCCATTTTTTTTTGTAGATTGGGGCCATCGATCATTGCGTCCCCGAGGAGTTCAGAATCACGATGCCAAGCGTTCAGGAGTTGCTTCAGCAGGGTTGGCAGCGACATCAGTCCGGCCAGCTCGACGAGGCAATGCAAATCTATCGGCATGTGCTCGCTCATGCACCGCGGAATGCCGACGCGCTGGTGTATCTCGGGATCGCCTTTTTCGATCAGCGAGATTTTGAGCAATCTGTTGCTGCCTATCGCGATGCCCTGGCGATTCGTGCATCGTTCCCGATTGCTTGGAACAATCTCGGAAACTCATTGCGAATGCTGGGTCGGATTGACGAGGCGGAGCAAGCGTTGGCAACCGCACTGAAGCAGAAGCCGGGCTATCTCTCGGCGCTGAAGAATCGGGGGACGTTATGGATTTGGGCGGGGGAGATCGAGCGAGGGTTAAGGTGGTACGAAGAGGGGTTGGTCATCGATCCTCGGAACGCAGAGTTGCATCGAAATCTCGGCGTCATCAATCTGTTGTTGGGTAACGACGAAGTTGGCTGGCGCGAGTATCGTTGGCGCTGGGCGATGCCGGGAACGTATCGCCCCCAGGTGATGGCTCCGGTTTGGCAGGGCGAGGATTTAGGCGGAAAGTCGATCCTGTTGTATCCCGAGCAAGGGCGTGGGGATGCGATTCAGTTCGTTCGCGTTGCTGCGGTCTTGAAGCAATGCGGTGCCACTGTCTACGTCCAGTGCGCGGCCGAGATGATGCCGTTGATTGGATCCACCCCCGGCATCGAATTGTTGCTGCCCAGCGGTTCCGTGGTTCCCCCGATCGACTATCACGCATCGTTTCTCGACGTGGTTGACTTTTGGTATCAGCAAACAGGTGAGCTTGCCGTGGGCGCTGATCTTTTCGCGGAGAGTGCTGGCTACCTTTCCGCGAGCGGTGCCCAATGTGAGCGCTGGGCACAGTGGATGACGCAGCACGTCCCCCGTGGCGCCGGTTCCGCGCCGCGTCGCATTGGGATCAATTGGCAGGGCAATCCAGAGCATCATGCCGACGTTTATCGCAGCCTCTCGCTCGAATCGTTCAGACCGCTGACAACGCTCTCGGATTGCGCCCTTGTCAGTCTGCAGTTTGGGTATGGAACGGAGCAATTGAAGCGTTGTGATTTCGCAGATTCGATCGTGGGTTTACCGGCGGGGATCGATGCCACACAGGGGGCGTTTACCGATACCGCCGCGATTCTGAGGAACCTAGATGTGGTGGTGACTAGCGATACGGCGATCGCCCACTTGGCCGGCGCGTTGGGCGTCGAGGTGATCGTGATGTTAGGGAAGGTTCCCGATTGGCGTTGGCGCAATGTCGGGGAGCGAACGCCGTGGTATCCAAGTATGAAGCTGATGCGTCAAACCGAACTGGGGCAATGGTCAACGGTGATGGATCGCGTCGTGCAGCATTTGAGCGAAACGCGGTAGCCCGGAAATTGCATCGGACCGAGCAGAAATGTCTTAGCGGATTACTCAGCAACGTGTTAAGCATTTTAAATGCAGTGCGCAAACAAAATCACAGCCCGACGCGTTAGCGAGGGACCGAGTCAAGGGTGATCGTTCCCTCGCGTACGCTTCGGGTTATGGAATATTCGCGTTAGAGCCATTTGATAAATCATGTAGGATTCAAGCCGTAGCTGCGTTCGCAAGAACGCGGTCCACCGTCTAGCGAGTGGAGAGCTGATCGCGTCGGAGCAGCGTATGCCTTGTTCCGTAGACCTATTCCATAAAAAAACGCTCAAGAGGAGAAGCTCTTGAGCGTTTCGAGTTTCGCAGGATCAAGTTCGCCTAGGAATCGATTTCGACTCGTTCGCCCTGGGCGTCGCGGCAATCCATTTCGAGATGCTCGGGGAACAGGCCTTCGCTACCGAGAATCTGGACAGCCATCTTGCCGATGTCTTCGGCCTCCATCACATCGCGACGTTTTTTGTTGTTGAGGTATGCCGCAACTTCGTCGTTGACGCGGATTGTGACGCGCTCGATGTGAGTATTGCGGACGGCAAGGGCGAGCATGCGGATGACCTCGATCGACATGCTTTCGGCCGTTTTGACCAATCCGCGTCCTTGGCAACAAGGGCAATCGGTGTAGATGCTACGTTTGAGGCTCGGGCGAATTCGCTGGCGAGTCATCTCGATCAAGCCAAAGGGACTGGTTCGCAAGATCTTGGTTCGTGCTCGGTCGCTTGACATTGCATCGCGCAGGGCACGCTCGACCTTGCGGCGATAGCTTTCTTTTCGCATGTCAATGAAGTCATTGACGATCACGCCGCCGAGGTCACGCAAGCGGAGTTGGCGGGCAATTTCCTTGGCCGCAGCCATGTTGAGGCGGAACGCGTTTTCTTCGGCGGAGTCGTTGCCGCGGAAGCTGCCGCTGTTAACGTCAATCGCGACGAGTGCTTCGGTGGGGTCGATGACGATCGAACCTCCATCGGGCAATTGCACCGTGCGTTGATTGATCATCATGATTTCTTCTTCGAGCTTGTGCTTGTGGAACAGCGGTTCGCTGCCTTCGTAAAGCTTCAAGCGGTCGACCACTCGTGGCATGACCATCTTCAAGAATTCGCGTGCTTTCTCGTAAGACTCGGGTTCATCGATCAGGATCTGGTCGATTTCGTCGCAATAGATATCGCGGATCGTACGAATGATCAAGTCGCTCTCTTCGTAGAGCACGCCAGGTTCCGTTAGCGTTTTGACGCGACGAACAATGGCCTTCCAAAGTCGCAGCAAGTATTCCATATCACGCTGAAGTTCGATCTCGCTTCGCCCCGCACCGGCGGTTCGCACGATGAACCCAAGTCCCTTGGGTGGATTGAGCGAGAGTAAGCAGCGTTTGAGCCGTTTGCGATCGTCATCGTCTTCGATTTTGCGGCTGACCCCAACCCGGCAAAGTGCCGGCATCAAAACGAGGTAGCGACCGGGGATCGAAATGTAGGTGCTGAGGGTGGGCCCTTTGGTGCCGATGCCTTCTTTGATGACTTGCACGAGCACTTCGTCGCCACGACGGAAGATCTCTTGGATGGGCGGTTTGACGCGAGGGCGTCCCCCTTTGAATGCATGTTTGCGGCCGTGGCCGGAATCGCGAGCTCGCTTGGCTGCGGCTTCCGCCATCTCGTCCGATTCTCGCATTACCTCTTCGGGGTCGTAGCCACCTTGGCGAAAGTATTGAGGCTCGACATCGCTGATATGCAGGAAGCCGTTGCGGCCCACACCGAAGTCGACAAACGCGGCTTGAATGCTTGGTTCTAAGTTGACGATCTTGCCGCGATAGATGTTCCCAGCAAACGCTTCGACACTTTTCCGTTCGATGTACAACTCGTCGAGTCGGTCATCGGCTAACACTGC
Organism: Novipirellula galeiformis; assembly: GCF_007860095.1. Classification (NCBI taxonomy): domain Bacteria; kingdom Pseudomonadati; phylum Planctomycetota; class Planctomycetia; order Pirellulales; family Pirellulaceae; genus Novipirellula; species Novipirellula galeiformis. Next base: position 187,264 of record NZ_SJPT01000008.1, read on the forward strand.
AATCCGACATTCTTCGGGTTGCAGTACGTTGATTAGCATTTCTTTCTTCATTAAAAGTCACCTTTCAGGTGGTTTTGTCAGCTGAGTGCAAACCAATCAGTTGCGTTCGCATGGACGCTGACATGGTTAGTATTCGGTTATTGTGTTGGTGCTGCGTGGGTCGCCGTGGCGACTTCGGCAGGGTGGTTTGAATGGAATTCGGTTTCCAGGATCACGTGCTCGCGGATCACCAGAGATCCGTTTTCGATCCAGTCATCGAACCCGAGCAAGTCCAGGACGTCGTGAGCCTTTAAGGATGCTGAATCGGATGCGGCAAGCGTTAGACGCAAGAGACCGTCGCACAATTTGAGCTCGGGGATTTGCTGGGCGACGTGGGCAACGAGTGTTTTGTTTTTGCGTTGGAACGAGACGGTGGTTTGGTTCCGTAGTTGCGTGATCGCGGTTTCGATGGAGCGAGTGTCCGCGTGCTCAGGCAGCGTGATGCTGAATTTACTTTCCTGTAATTGGCCTTTGCCAAATCCTTGGGGTAGACGGCTTACGCTGTTGATCGAGAGACCGGGTTGGTGGTCGTTTTCGAGTCGCTTGAGTAGTTCGCAAGGCGAAATGTTTTCCGCCAGCTCAAGTTCGACCACTTCGTCTAGACCTTCCACGCCGAGGGCCAGTGCCGAGGGGAAGCTGATCCGCGGTTTGGGATGGAATCCTTCCGTCATCGACAACTCAAGCATCGCACGTCGGGCAATTCGCTCCCAAAGGGCTGCTAGGTCTCGGTGGCTAATCCAGCGCAACAAGCCTGTTTTTTGAAAGCGAACGCGATACCGAATTCTCAACGGAGCCTGTTCCCTTGGCTCGGCGTTTGTCGATTTTTTTGGAGCGGGAGATTCAGTCACAATACGCATTCGGTTTCAGGGCGGGTCATCAATACGGGCGGCGAATCAATGAACGATCAACTCCGGGACGAGGTCGCTAAGCCGGTCTTGAAGGTAGAGATCGACATCGCGCGCCGAATCGAATGTCATCACGCGCTCGGCGATCTGGGTGCATTGTTTCAAAGTGACGCTGCGGATCGCCTTCTTCACGCGATGCAGCGATGACGGAGGGACGCTCAAGTTGCGAACGCCAAGACCGATCAGCAGTAATGCCCTCCCCGGATTGCTGCTCATCTCGCCACACACTGCGAGCGGCGTGTGGTTTGCATCGGCAATCTTGACGCTCGTGGCGATCAGCCGCAGGACCGCCGGGTCGCAGGACTGGTACAGGTCGGCGACATATTCGTTGCTGCGGTCCACCGCTAATGTGTATTGAGCGAGGTCGTTGGTGCCGATGCTTAGGAAGTCGATTTCCTTGACAAAGTGATCCAGCATGATGACGGCCGCGGGAACCTCAACCATCATGCCTACGGGAATGTCCGAGCGGTAAGGGATTCCCGATTCGCTGAGGTCTTCGGCGACAACGTTTAGTAGCATCCGAGCCTGACGCAGTTCCGCAATCGTCGTGATCAGCGGGAACATGACCCGCACATCGCCGTGTACGGCCGCGCGAAGTACAGCCCGAAGTTGAGGGCGGAAGAGATCCAGGTTTTTCAGGGACAGACGGATGCTGCGGAGCCCCAGGAATGGGTTGTGCTCTTGTTCGGCCAGCGGCCGGTGTCCCATCTTGTCCGCGCCTAGATCGAGTGTGCGGATGACGACCGGGCGGCCGTTCATCTCTCGGACGACTTGGCTGTAAGCTTCGTAGTGGTCTTCTTCGCTCGGTTCTTCGGAGCTTGAAAGGTAGAGGAACTCCGTTCGATAAAGGCCGATTCCGTCCGCACCACGTTCCAAGCAGGACTCGGTTTCGTACGGGAACTCGATGTTGGCGCTGAGTCCGATGCGTACCTTGTCCACCGTTTCGGTGGGTAGATCCTTTAGTTCGGCCAGTCGTGCCGAAAGCGATTCACGCTGCTGCAACCGCTCGGTGTATTGCAGGATCGTTGCTTCGTCGGGGTCGATGATCACGCGACCGCGGTCGCCATCGACGATCACGCACGCTGCGCTGCCTATGTTTTCCATGAACGGTCCAATGCCGACCACGGCGGGCAGTTCAAGTCCTTTGGCTACGATCGCAGTGTGCCCTCCGGGGCCGCCCGTTTCGGTGCAAAAACCATGCACGTAGCGGCGGTCAAGGCTGGCCGTTTCGCTGGGGGTCAAGGAGTGCGAAAGCACGATGACCGGCTCGGTCAACTCAGAGAGCGGTTGACGGGAGACCGCACCGAGTTGCAGTAGGAGTTGCTTTTCGATGTCGAGCACGTCTTCGGCGCGGTCGGCAAGCAACGGGTTGTCGAGTCGGCGTAGGGCGGCGGCGTAGTTGTGTAGCACACGGCTAACCGCATAGGCGGCCGCTTGGTGCTCCTCGCGGATGCGTCGCCCCAGTTCGGCATGCAGTCGCGGGTCGTGCAGCATTTGCAGTTGAGCAGCAAAAATATCGCCCGTGTTCACCCCGGCCACGGCCGACGTGTTCAAGCGATTCGTTTCCAGCAGCGCGGAGACTCCCTCCACGGCGGATTGTAGGCGCGTGAACTCGCTCTCCGCATCTTCTGCGGCAACGAGACACCTAGGGATTCTGTAGCCATCCGCGTCCAAGACGAGCGCAGGACCGATAGCCACGCCCGGTGAGACGGGAATGCCTTGTAGTTCGACCATCGTTGGCCGACGGATCGTTGACGAGACTCAAAGGGACGCTCGTGATGTCTTTTCGCGGAAGCTCCGCTTTTGCATCGTTGGTCAATCAGACGACCGGAGAGTCACTTGCAGTTTCGCAATACGATCCATCGTTATGTTCGGTTGAATTTGGGTTGATCAATTGAAGAGATCAAGCACTGTCCGCTCTAGGCTTGGGTTCGGGGTTCCGTTGGATTTTGTCCATCGGGTCCTGCCGCTCAAGCTTGAGGCATTGGCGTTGAGATGGTTTAAGGGTCTGCAACGGGCCTGACGTCTTCCTCGACTGTCTTTGCGGGTTCGTCGAATTTAGCTAGTTCGTCGAATCCGGCTTCGAATAGATCCGCAATCGCTTGAATCGCCGCTTCCGCATCCGGGCCATCGGCGCTGAGCGATAGCTCAGTGCCAGCGCTGGCGCCGAGCGTCAGCAGCGACAGGATGCTTTTGCAGTCGACTTGCTCGTTGCCCTTGCCGATCAAGATGACCGATTCAAACTGGCTAGCCAGTCGGACCAGCAGGTCTGCAGGGCGCGCGTGCAACCCTTGCGGGTTTTTGACGACAACGATTCGAGTAAATGGGGATGTGCTCATTAGCCAGATACGAACTGGTTGTCATCCGCTTCTTGCAGCAATTGACTGATGTCGTCTGGGGTTTTGCTTTGCTTTAGGAAGCGGCAAAAGTTTTCATCGCGAAGTTGGCGAGAAATGTTTTCCAGCGCTCGGAGGTGGTCGCCGGGGCGTTCTGGAGGGCTGATCAGCAAGAAAAAGAGCTGCACGCGTTCGCCATCGAGGGAGTCGAAATCGACCCCTTCAACGCTCACACCGACCGTGCCCACCAACTTTTGGACGCTAGGGTGTTTCGTGTGAGGAACCGCCACGCCACGTCCGATCCCGGTGCTACCGAGTTCTTCACGCTTCATGATCGCAGAAATGATGTCTTGTTGTTGGTCTGCGTCGATTTGGCCCGAATCCAGTAAGGACTGGACGAGTTCTTGGATGACCTCTTCCTTCGATACGGCCTTCAGGTCCGCACGAATGGCTTTGGTGCTGATAAAGTCTGCAAACTTCATGAGGATGTGATTCCTTTGTGAAATCAATTAGATAAATGTTTCAGGCAATCGAGGCGAATCATGGCGTTTTCAAACCAACCATGGTTGCCGATGCCGAGCGGTTGAAGCATAAGAAGACTGAAGCGGGCCGAGGAATTCGGTCAATTTCTCAGTCTTCGTCGGTGTCAACCGTTGTGTCGATGTGTTTGTGTCCCGTGGCGCGGTGCCCGGTTTTCTTCTCTTTGATTCTTCGCAGTTGTTGCTCCACCTTGGGAATCGCTGAATCCAACGCCGCGATCACGGTCGTGGCCTCAGCGGTCGCAACGCTTTCGTCAGCGTGTTCTGCAGAGACTCGGATTTCCACTCGGGGTTTGTCCAAGTTTTCTAAGTCGACGGTGACTTCGATCGCGTTAATTCGATCAAATAGTCTTCGCAGTTTTTCAGCTTTTTCAACGATAAGTTGCTGATCGCCTGGTTGAAGACTCCCGTGACGCGTCGAGACGCTAACCTGCATCGTGATGACTCTCCGTAAACGGTAGAAAAGTGGAAGTGCGGGGCTCAATCAAATGAGCGTGGGTGTTTGCTGACTAATATCTTACTGATCGTCACCCCGACCACAAACGATAAGCATACGCGAGAATTCGGAAAAAGAATAGCGATACTTTGCCGCTCGCAACGGCGAGGAGCATTTTTTTTCGCTCGCTCGCTGCCCCGGTGACAACTCGCTGCTTTCTGGTTACCCTAGCTAACGTAAATGATACCCGATTCGTTCCTCGCTACCCCTCATTTTTCACATGGCCCGAAAGGTCGTCAGTCGTAAAGCGAAAGCTGCAGAGGCAGAAGCTGCAGAAAAACTGGCTACGGCCAAGAAAAAAGCCAGTAAGAAAAAGGCTTCGACTCGGAAAAGCAAGAAAAAGCTGGCCGAAGACGTTCGCCTGAAACTCTACTGGGGCGTGTTCAGCCAGAATCTTAAACGCGTCGCGGTTTTCGAATTCGATCAGAAAGACGATGCCGAAAAGCGAGCGGTCGAGCTGAGCAAGGGGGGGAAATCGCCTCACTTCATTCAAAAAGTCAAAGAAGAAATCAAGTTCGAGTAGGTCGTTCTTGGACCACTGAACGGATTTCCAGGTGGAGTTCGCCGCTTGAATCGTCGCACGCCCGCTGAGTGGGAGCCGCAAGAGGCGGTCTGGCTCGCTTGGCCTCATAGCCTCGAAACTTGGCCCGGTCGGTTTGATCGGATGCCCCTATTCTTTGCGAACTGGGCTCGGCTGATGGCCGAAACGACCCCCGTGCGGATTCTTGTTCCTGAATCGCTGGCCAAAAGTGCTGCGCTCGTACTGCCGGGAAATCGTCGCATCGAATGGGTTGTCGCTCCCACCAATGATGCCTGGGTTCGTGACTATGGACCCACCTTTGTGCATGATGCCAGCCTCGGGGGGATGGTGGGAATCGATTGGCATTACAATGCATGGGGCGGAAAATATCCCCCTTGGGATGACGACGATGCGGCCGCGGCGCTGATGTGTAACGCGATCGGTATTCCACGAATTCGTAGCGAGTTGTGCCTCGAAGGGGGGGCAATCGAAACCGATGGCCGAGGACGGTTGCTGACCACGCCTGAATGTTTGATCACTGAAACGCGAAATCCAGGCTGGTCGAGCGAGAGGATCAGCGAAGAATTGTGCAAGCAAATGGGGGTGTCCGAGGTGGTCTGGCTCAGCGGCGGTGGCTTGGTGGGGGATGATACCGACGGGCATATTGATCAATTGGCTCGCTTTCTCGATCCTGAGAACATCGTGGTCGCAGTCTGTGACGACCCCAGTGACCCCAATCATGAGCCGCTTGAGGCAAATTATCGTCAGCTTTGTTTGTGGGGCAGTTCGACGGAGCCCCAGGTTCAAATCCATCGTTTGCCGATCCCCGCGCTGCGCGAAATTGATGGCCAACGAGTTCCCGAGAGCTATTGTAATTTTTTAATGTTGGGGCGTGAGCGATTGCTCGTTCCTAGCTTTGGTCAGCATCAAGCCGATGATCACGCTCGGTCGTTGTTGAGTGAATTGGCCGGAGGGGCGACCGTCGAGGCGATCGATTGCCAAGATTTGATTTGGGGCCTCGGGGCACTTCATTGTGCAAGTCGGGATCAGCCTAAGAGGCTCTAAGAGAGGCGATTGCGTAAGCTCGCTAGTCGCGTGCGGGGTTTCAGGAGTGCGAGGGTTCAGGGCTGCGAGGTTTCAGGAACGCAGTTTTCTTGCGGGAGCCGATTTTCCTGGTGCTGCGGCGGTCTCCGGCGGCGCGTTTACGATGCTTATGCGGTTTTGCAGCTACCTTCCCGTTTAGGCTTGACCCTCTCGGTTATCCGGGTCCTTCGTGAATGACGCCGCAAATTGCGACTCGAAATACCGGTTGCCTGAAAACTGCTCTTGTCACGAGGGGGTTGCTGCTTTTAGTGTGTTTCAGGAAAGGGTTGGCGGGATTCGCCATCCAGTACAGGAAAGCGAGCAATGTTCTTGAACCATCACCATCAAATAGCGAAGCAATCGAGCAGTTTTCTGCTGCTGGTCGCGTTGTTGGGAACGCTCGGTTGTAGCCAAAACCCTTACCTCGCAACTTCCGCGGGAAGTGTTTGGAATGGTTCTGGTGGAGTCGCGGCAGCCGTTGATCCCACCGAAGCGAGGCTTGCCGAGTTGAATCGACGTGTTCAGTTGCTGGACGATAACAACCGTCAACTCCACACCCAGCTCGCTCAGAGTGAACAACAGGCTTTGGTCTATCGAGACGAGCTTGATCTAGTTCGCCGTCAACTTTCCGATACCAGCTCGAAGCTGGAGTCAACGTCGATTGCCGCATCCGATGCCGAGAGTCGAGTGCGAGGGTTTCAGGCGTCGAGCCAGATGCGGGGTGGGGCTTCGATTCGGGCCAACACCGATTTGCTTCAAGCCGCCAGCAGGTTGAATCTTGGCGGAGTTCCGGTCGAGCAGAATGGCGATGTGATTCGCATTGTGGTCCCCGCGGACCAACTTTTTCAGCCAGGCACGTACCAGATGTTGCCGCAGGCATCGATGACACTCGATCCGATTGCGGCTCAGTTGCGGAGTTTGTTCCCGCGTCAACGGATTGGCATTGAAGGCTATACCGATGATTCGCCGCTGTACGGAGGCCAAGTTGCAACCAGTCATCAATTGGCCGCGGGGCAATCCGCCGCCGTGCTCGAATTGTTAACGCGTCGAGCGGGGATGCCGCCGAACCAGTTATTCACCGTGGCTCAGGGGGCCAATAATCCTCGCCAACCTAATACGACTGCGGCGGGGCGATCGGCAAATCGCCGAATCGAGCTCGTGATCTATCCCGACACGTTCTAGGTGACCCGCTAGCAGCGGAGGTCGTAGCTAAAGACTGCTGAATTGGGATGCAGCAGCGACCGGAAAAGTCAGCCTGTTTTCGGCGGGTACGATCATCGGAGACTCGTTTTCGGTTCGGCTGAGGCGGATCGCCCGCCATTTTGAGTCTTTTTGACAACGGTCGTGCTCTCGTGCGTCCAGTTCGCTAGCGGAGTGCAGGCGAGTGTAGTCACCGCCGCTTAATCGCTCTATCATGCGCTCATTCGCCTCACGCATGATTACTGGAGCTGTTTGACATGTTTACTCGAGTTCTTCTACTTGTTGTCGTTGTAGCCAGTCCTCTTTTTGCTTGGGCCGATGATCCTGCGGAGAGCGATCCGGTCGTCACGCCGGAGCAGCCATCGTCGGAGCAGCCATCGTCGGAGCAGCCATCGCCGGAGCAGAACGGCACGCCGCAGGATGCACCTGAGTTTGTGCTCCGCGATGACGTTCGCGATGTTCTGCAACCCTTTTTTGCCTCCATCGCTAATGCGGATGTGTCGCGAGTGACGGTGGAGATGTTGACCGAGTCGCTCGTGCAAGGCAAAGTCGTTGAGTCTCAGAAGGCGACTTATCAAATCGCTTCGAAGCATCCGAACAAGTTCACCATCTATCTAAAAGAAACCGAACAACGGACGCGGATTTACTGTGACGGCAAACAGATTGTCGTGGCGCTCTCTCCGGAGGCATACTTTCGCGTTGACGAATCGCTTGATTTGCAGGATGCCGTGGCGACGTTGCCGATTGCGATGGGGGCCTACCCCGAGCCGGTGATGGCGTTGTCGTTGGCCGGGGTCGATCCGTCGTTGAGTTTTTTGGGAGGAATGAAGTCGGTTGAAATCGTCAGCCGTGCCAAGTTCCGAGGACGCGTCCCCGCGATTCATGTTCATGGGGTCCAGAACGATGCGGTCAGTTGGGATTTGTGGCTAAGCGAAGAGGAGCCGACCAAACCTTTGCGGTTGCTTGTCGATTTGACTGCGATGCTGCGTGCGACCAAGCAAGTTCAAGTGCCACGAGATTTCAAGTATCAGATCCAATTTGACTTCCTTTCGTGGCGCATGACCGGAGAGGTCAATGATTCCTTGTTTGCGTATCGCCCGGCCGACGATGCCACCGAGTACAAGTCGCTAGCGGATTACATCGAATCGGTGGCGGGGGCGGTCGCGGTGCATCCGTTGCTAGGTGAGCCCGCGCCCGACTTCACGGGCGAGACGTTGGCGGGGAAGTCCGTCTCGCGGGATGCCGCGAAAGGCAAGGTCGTGGTGATGGACTTTTGGGCAACCTGGTGTGCACCCTGTACCGCAGCGACCCCTGTGATCACCGAAGTGACAGGCGAGTTCGCGGATAAAGAGGTTATCTTCCTGGCGGTGAATGTGGGGGAAGATGCGGGAGTCGTGAAGCGTTTTCTGGAGAAACAAAAGTTCGATTTGGATGTCGTGATGGATCCCAAGGGGAAAATTGCGGATTCGTTCCGCGCCGATGCGATCCCACAAACCGTTGTGATTGGAAAGTCGGGCATCATTGAATCCGTTCACATGGGGTTTCCCGGTGCGGATGAATTGAAGCAACGTCTCCGTGACGAGTTGAGCGTGTTGAGCGTCGGAGGCCGTATCGAGAGTGCTCGCCCGGAAGAGGGGGCCAAGGAGGACGTCGACGAGGGCGAGGACGCTGCCAAGGGCGAGGACGCTGCCAAGGGAGAGGGGGCGGAGGAAGAAGAGGGCCAGTCGCAGAATAAATAGGTTCTGCACTCCACTGCGGTTTAGAATCGGTGCCCCGTGAACTGATCGGGGAATACTGTTTTTTGCGACTTCCGGACGCTCTCGTCCGCACGTGCCGATCGTGCTTCGCAAGAAAATTCTTTTTTGGCTCACCGTGTTGACCAGACGTGTCATCGCTCCGGGTGATGCTGTCTTCCAACCTGTGATGACCCCGCTTGGAATGCCATTGGGGGCTTAGCTTGGACGCCCAGGCAGTCGCATGCGTGTGGGCTTCGACGGAACCACGGTCGGACGTCGGTCGAGCCAATGCTAGCGGTCATCATGGAAATCCTCGTTCGATGACTCTCTGAAGGAGCGTACTGATGACCGATTCGATTTTGGAACCTGTTTCGCAATCCCCGTCGCCGTCCCCGTCCCCGTCGCCGTTGCATCGGGGCGTCCCCGTGCCCTCCGAGGCCGTCTTCGTGAACTCCGAGGCAAGGTTTAGCCCCAATCGGCTAGACGGATTCTCGGTAGGGGTGCGTGGCGCGCTCAGAGCAATGTTTGCGGGGTGTGCGGTTCAATCGCGGCCTTACCAGCATCGTATCATTGAATCCGCGGTGCGTATGTTGGGGGGGACTTATCTCAAGCGTGACGGCCAACTTGCTGCGAAGGCATCGAGCGTGTTGATTGAAAGCCCCACCGGCAGTGGAAAAACGGTGATGGGGTTGGCGACCGCCGCGTTGATCCAACGTGTCACCGGGGCGCGTGTGGGATGGGTTGCCATGCGACGGAATTTGTTGGCGCAAGCCGAGGCCGAAAATCAAGCGCGCCGTTTCGGCGTGCGCATGCACATGATCAGCATGTTTGAAAAATCGCCTCCTGATGTTGATTTGCTGATTGTCGATGAGGCGCAGCATGATGCGGCAACCAGCATGGCTAATCTGCACAGTCAGATCCAACCGACGTGGACGCTCGGGCTCTCCGCGACACCCTATCGAAGCGATCGTATCAAACTCTGTTTTGATCAAGTCATTCGTGATGCCGGCATCGCGTCCTTGATTGCCGATGGGTATCTGAGTCCGTATCACCACTACACCATTCCCGAGTACACCCCCAACCGGATCGCAAAATTGTTGCTTCGCGATCCCCAGCGTTGGGGGCGATCGTTGGTCTTTTTTCATCGCCGAACCGAGTGTGATTTGTTGTACATGTTGTTACGCCAAGCCGGGGTGGCTTGTGAAGTTGTTACGGCAACAAGCAATCGTGAGCAACAAATCGAAGCCTTTGCCTCGGGGAAAACGCAGGTCTTGATCAACATGGCAATTCTGACCGAAGGTTTTGATTGTCCGGAGTTACAAACGGTGTTTTGTCGTCCCAGTGGAAAGGGGTGCACAATTCAAATGGCGGGGCGTGTATTGCGGCCCTGTCATCAAGTTCCCATCAAGCAAGTCGTCCAGTGCAATCGGACGCCGCATCCAATACTTCGCACCGCCCCGGCAGCCGAACAGTATTTGTGGACCCATGAAGGATGGCGAAGCATTCGCCCCAATCGGATGCTGGACCAGATGACCGCGATTGCTCGCAATCGTGTGGCCGAAGCGGAGGTTTCTCTCCCCAAGCTTGTGGCAATGCATCGCAGTAAAGCCACACGTTCATGGTTTTCACGCGTTCAATAGATCGCGTGACCTTTCTTCTTTTGTTCGCTTCTCGTCCACCGGAGTATGCTCGCGATGTCTTCTGTTATCACCCCACCTCAAATGCAGTCCTCAAAAGTTAGGCCCCGTTTTAGCTACGGGCTCGCCACCGTCTCCGATTTGAAGGTTCGTCAGGTCGAGCGTACCGAAAAGGGACGCGTGATGCTTCGCAATCTTGAGATTGATGGTCGCTTGGTGACTGCCTCGCGGCGGTTTTGGCGTTCCTTCTTTACCCGCTTTGGAATTGCCGAAAACGTGTTCCGATACTTTTCGCCCGAGGAAGTGTTTTCGCGGATCAGTCAGCAGAACTCGGATGATGCGTTCCGTTTTTGCATTGCGGAGCATGCTGGCGGGGAACGGGAAACCGAAGGCCACTTGTTGGCCGTTACCAACGTCAAACGTCCCGTGATACGTTATCACGAGATCGCTGAGTTGGTGGAGCGTTACGGCGGCCAGGATGTTCGCTACCACGAGGGGCTTGTGATTAGCACGCATGAGCCGCGCGGCGGTTCGCGTTCGCTGCAGATCGGCGGAGACCAATTTCACGATCGCTTTTGTTTAGAGACACCGGTCGATGGTTATGGGCACCCGCGACTATTCTTGTCGATGTTGAGACTGGTGTGTCAGAACGGCATGATTGGTTACGCCAAGGCCTTTCGGAGCGATATTCCGGTGGGTAAGCAAATGAATTACTGCATCGCGCGAGCGTTGGAGTCGTTTGACAACGGCGATGGCTACGCGGCGATTCGCCAACGGTTTGAATCGAGTCAGAATTCATGGGCATCGGTGCATGAGTGCTTGCAGCTTGGCGCCGTCTTAGACAAGGCAAAACGAGAGCAACAGCTGACATGTGATGGGTTGATGGGCCGTTTTCGCAACTTGGCTGGAGATCTAAGTGAGTTGTATGGCTTAGCCAATCTCGAAGCGCTGAGTGATAAGCGTCGCCGGATTTTGCCCAGCAAGGCGCGTGTCTACGACCTGATCAATTTTGCCAGCGAGGTGGCAACGCATCACGCGCTGCCCGAAGGAGCCAAGCGGCTTCAGGCCCACATTGGGTCGCTGATTTCCGATGAATACGACCTGGAGGGAACCGCCCAGGGAGCGCCCGATTTTGATGCTTTCTTTATCGAGGACGCGAGCGCGGGGGTGCGTCAAAGCTTGAACTAAGGATGCCTGGTCCCCTCTGGATTGCCGTGGTTGACTCGATGTTGATCAGGGGGGGGCAGGATAGCTTTATTTATTTCGCTTTTTATTGCTGGCTTGAGCGAGGCTTTTGTCGCCGTTATCTCGGTTCTGAGCGGTGAACGGTCGCCGTTGGCTTGGTTGGCATGCATCTTAAAGATTCCTTCATCATTCCCGCGCTGAAAAGCAACACTCACTCGCTTTAATTCCGCTCGTTGGTGTTGAAATATTGAATCAGTCTTGATCAAGGAATTTTTGAATGTGCGTTAGGCAGAATGAAGGCCAAGTTACCCAGGCCCGCTCACGGTCTGGTTTCACGCTTGTGGAATTGCTGGTGGTGATCGCCATCATTGGTGTGCTGGTGGGGTTGTTGTTGCCCGCCGTCCAAGCGGCTCGCGAAGCGGCTCGGCGGATGCAGTGCCAAAACAATATGAAACAATTTGGCTTGGCGATGCACAATCATATGTCCGCTTTTGGAGCATTCCCTCCGGGGAACGTTAACTACGACGAATCGAGTAACCGTTACAAAACCGGTGGTTGGCAACACGGACAAAACGAATTGGGATGGCATTGGTTGCCGATGTTATTTCCCTACATGGAACAGCCCGCGATGTGGGAATTGGTCCAAAGTTGTGAAGAGGATAAAGCATTCTCTCATGAACAAAATCCTTGTGATCACTGTGAAGCTTTAGCTTCGACGAATCATCTCGGTCGCGAGCAACTTGGTGCGTTCGCTCAGTGTCCTTCGGCTCCCGTAGTGACCGGTCAATTCTCGGACGGCAGCTATGGTCTCGAGGCGCTCGCCAAAGGCAATAACTATGCCGTCAGCTGGGGCTCCGGCGACATGTTGTCATGGGAGAGTCGAGAAACACGCGGTGCGTTTGGAACCTTTTGGACCACTCAAGAAAAGATTATCCCACAGCCGAGTGTCGCGGGGGATCGTTTCCAAAATCGCAATGGGATGAAAAGCCGAGACTTCCTCGACGGGCTGAGCAATACCATGGCGATGAGTGAAATCATTGCTGCGGAGTCAACGACCGATATTCGCGGCGTTTGGATGTCGCCCGCCATGGGAGGAACGATCTTCAGCGCATTCCAAAGTCCAAACTCGGACGAGAAGGATATTTTGGCCGCTTGTGGTAGCGATATCCCCGACGATAACTCGATGCCACGCTTGGCATGTGAAGAAGAGCGAGACACCGCGGCGATCTATGCCGCAGCGAGAAGCTATCACACCGGTGGAGTGAATGTCTTGATGGCCGATGGGGGAGTCCGCTTTGTCAGCGACTCGGTCGACAACCTCAATATATGGAGACCGATGAGTACGGCCCAAGGTGGTGAAGTGATTCAGGAATAGAAAGGGAACCGAAGGGAGGACGCGGTGACACGTTGCCGCGTTCTTGCACTTTCTTTGCTCATATCGAAACGGTGACCCACTGCCCTCGCTGCGATTGAATGTGGGGGCTTTTTAGTCCGCCTTCGTTGCGGAAAAACTACCTAGCTATTGGATTGAATAATGAAGTTGAAACGTTTGTTGGTGATCGCTCTGTCGTTGTGGCTGGTTCCGCTAGTTGGTTGTGGAGGCTCCGCTACCGTCAAGTTGACCGAAGAGCAGAACGCCTTTGCCAGCGTTGAAGGGTTGGGCGATCTTGCCGGTGATGATGCCATGTTTGCCAGTGCGTTTGTTGCCGGGGCCGCTCCTGAAAATCGTAAAGATTACGGAGAGCGAGGGTACCAGGTTGCTGGAGTGCCAACGTTTGACGGAGATAGTGTGACAGTTCCCGTCAAGATCTTTGGTGGAGTTTATTCGACATCGTCCCGAGATGGACGTCGCAGTAAAGCGAGTTCCGTTACCGAAACCGAGCAACTGTGGACGTTGCAGCGAGTCGATGGCCATTGGAAGCTCAAAGACGCTCCGCTTGGCTAGACGCTCCGCTTGGCTAAACGCTGATAAACAAAGGGGGGCGGTCCGTTCGGCCCGCCCCCCCCTGAGCACACAATCTGCTGGAGAACATTTCGATCAATCACGTTTCCCTTTCCTCGAGTCGAGCTTCTGTGAAGAGCATTCGTGTTCGCGCCTTGCTGGGATGGGGCGCGTTGGTGTTTGCGGGTATCGCCGCGGGTTTGTTGTGGATGGTGATTGATGCGTTTCAAGCTACCGTCGTGACCGCGGAGGCAATGCCCGGTATGAATCCTTCGGCGGAAAGTCCAACGGATGTTTCGCGACGTTTTTCCAGCAACTTACCGCCTCAGCTGCAGCAGGCGGTGGCGGGATGGAATCAGTTGATTTCAGCAAATTTCGCGGGCGATCAAGCGTGTGCCGAGTGTCATGAAAAAGAATTCCAGGCCCATCGTCGCTCGGGACACTCTCGCACGTTGACCCCGATTGATGAGTCGTCGTTGGCAAGCAAACTTGTCGAGTTGGGCCGTTATCAAGACCCACAGCGTGACCAGGTCTTTGAATTCTCACGGGCCAAAGACCCGTTGTTGGTTCGAGAGGTCACGAATGCCGCCGGCGTTGCGGTTCCCGTGACCTGGTTACTCGGTTCGGGAACGCACGCACAGACTCCGATCGCGGTCGACGAAAGGACGCAGAGCGGGGTGGAGTTGCGGTGGTCCTATTTTTCCTCGAATGATCAGCTGGGATTGACCCCAGATCATGAGCGTTTTGACAATTTTGCGTCGGGGACGATTGAATGTTTTGGGCGTCCAATGGATGCCGCCGACATTCGAGCGTGTTTGGGGTGCCACAGTACGCTGACGCCGCCACCATCGTTGCCGATCATGAAATCCTGGGTGGTTGCTAATGTGGGTTGTGAGCGTTGTCACGGGCCCCGGAAGAAACACGTCGAGCTCGCTCATCTCGGGCACGCTGAGGAAGCCAAACCGATGCTGCAATATGAAACCGCCGAGGCCTACATGGATGCTTGTAGCACTTGTCATCGCGATGAGTCTTCGGTCAAACCCGACGCAACGCCTAACGAATTGGTGCGTTTTCAACCGTATGGCATCAAACGCAGTCGCTGCTATCTAGAGTCTCCCGACAAAATGACCTGTTCCACCTGCCACGACCCGCACGATACCGTGTCGCACAATCGTGTCGTCTCGATTGATCAATGCAAACAATGTCATGGACATGCATCGTCGAGCGAGTGTTCGCATCAGCCTGTGGGTGATTGTATTGAGTGCCACATGCCGGCGGTCGAGTGGACGGCAGGGATCTCGTTTCACGATCACTGGATTCGGATCCCCGATGAGATCCCGGGCGAGTTCCGCGGCGTCGATTCCGCCGGCAGCCTCACTGCGAGCGATTCGCCGCACAATGACGGTGGGGAGTGATTGGATGATTGTTTCTCAACCCCAGCATCAATCACGTTCGACGGTACCCGCAGATGTGGACGAACGTGATCGCATGCCGAACACGGTCGACGTGGCGGAGCAAGTACGCCGTCGCGAGGCTTCGCCCTCGGTGCCGCGACGCACTCCGGTTGCGGCAGGATTTCTGTTCTCGCCCGCGATCGATTTGTTCTTTGTCGCCAACGCGTTTTGGCCGTTATTGTTGTTGGTCGACCGCTTGGGCGGGATTGCGACGCATCAAAGTTTGCTGTTTTGGCAAATCTATTTTGTGACCGCACCGCATCGCTGGATTACCCTGATTTTGGTCACGGTCGACCACCATAAAGGAATCGATCGACGTCGGCAATTTCTTGCGTTTGGCACCGCGATTCTGATCGCATGTCTCTGTTTAAAAATGGGCACCGGATCGCTGTTGTGTTTAGGCGTGATCGATTACATCTGGAACGCGTGGCATTTCGCGTCCCAGCATCACGGTGTGTTTCGCATTTATCAACGCAAATCTAAAGCGTCCACACCATCAAGTTCACCGGGGACATTCGGTTCGGTTGCGACGAAGCCCTTGGCACCGTCGCTCGAGAAAGCGGTGTTTCGTTGCTTCATGCTCTACGTGATCGCTCGCGTTGCCGGTTGGGGATGGAGTGAAGGTCCCTTCGACGGCTTTCAATGGGTTTCGTCGGTGGATTGGTTTGTCTTGTTGATTCCGGTGGCGTTTGTGGGGCGACAGTGTTATCAGTATGCCGTGACCGCTAAGGCGTCGTTGGCCAGTGTGGCCTATTTAACGAGTGTGATGACGTTGTTCGCGTCCCTTTTATTGGCTTCACATTATGAAAACAACCAATGGGTGGTTCAGCTAGCACTGGCCTCGGCGGTCTTTCATTCATTGGAATACATGTCGATCGTCACGTGGTCGATGAACGGGACGCGGTCTCCGGGCAACTCGAATGCGTTGGCGCGACTCTCCAAGATGTGGTTGCTGTTCTTGGTCATCTTTGTGGTCGTGATTGGACTGGGGAATTACCTGCTTTCGCGAGGCTATTTTGAATTGTGGGTATTCGTCAACATTGTGGTCGCATTTTGGCATTACTGTTTTGACGGCATGATTTGGAAGTCGCGTAAACCGTCACCGACTGCTTCCCCTTCAGCGGCGATCGCATCATGACACCCTCACCGTTTACGTTTCGTCCGGTCTGGCTCGTCCATTTTGGGATGACGATCGGAGCTGTGGTGATCTCTAGCATGCTGCTTGCCTCGGACGGTGTCGTGCAAGTGTTTGGACGTTGGGACGTGGTCGGCTGTGCCTTTTTGGCGGCGCTACCACTGGCGTTATGGGTGGCCCAGTCGTTTTGTGAACTTGCTCGTTGGCAGAAACTGGTCATCGCATTGGGGGGGATCGTCACCGCAATGGCGATTGCGGTGTTTGCCGCGTCGATCACTCAGCTTCCTGACCAAAGTGTCGTCACGCTGACGGTGTGCCGTGCCTCGATCGCAATCGTTGTGATGTTGTCCGTGGTGTTGATGGGGGCGGCCGTGATGACACCGCCCCGCTCACCCGTGTTGGTGAAGCAAGCGTGGCTGTCCGCTGCAATGCTCGGTGTATTGGCGTTGTTGGTTCCCGCGGCCTATGTGGATGCGGTTGCCGATGGGATCCGTATTGATCTCGAACGATCACTCGAAACGCGCCGTTTTGCCTTGGCGAATCAGCAAGCATCGCAGTTCGCCCAGTTGAATCCGGGTGGAACGGTCCATCAGAAATCGGTGCGAATGGTTCAGCAGGAGCTCTCAGCGATCGTGGCAAAGCTCAAGGCAGACGTGCGGCGGCCGATCGCTGCCGAAGCGTCGGTGGCTGCGTTGGGGAGTCGAATCACGGTGCTGATGCACTTGGATCGAAACCAGGAAGCGTTGCGGCTACTCGAGCCTTTGACTCATGGCGAGCGTTTCGAGCCGATCAGTCTGGATTATAAGGGGCTGTGCTACCAGAGACTGCAGCAGATGTCGGCGAGTTTAGAGGCGTACCAGGCGGCGGTGGCGTATTGGGAATCGCAACCCGCGAGCGACACGAAGCAATCAAGCCTCGCGAGTGCATGGAAGGGGATTGGGTTTGCCGCCAGACGACTGGATCAGCGAACGTTGGAGGAACAAGCGTATCGCGAGTTAGTCGAAGTCGCCCCGTCCGCGGAGAATCATTTGTTGTTAGCACAGTGTTACCGCGAGCATCAAAAGACACGCTTGGCGGCGGAGCATTCAACGATGGCGATGCAGTTAAATCCTGCCCTGCAATCGCAATCCGAATCGATTTTGTCGTCGATGTCGATGGATCATTTTGGATGTCTGCAAATCCCGCGTCGCTAGCGAACGCGTCAGGGTGTCATTTTTCTAAGCCCGACGTTTTCTAAGCCCGGCGTTTTCTAAGCCCGACGCTCACAGATGAAGACCCATCGTGGCCGGTGGGGATGCATGACCCTCTAGGCGTGATGGCGGACGCTCCCTATCAATGTCCATCACTGTGGTGTTCACGATCACCCTGGTGGTCTGATGCCGGCGAAATCAATGCCCGTCTTGCGTGAGAAGTATCACAGACAACGTCGGTCGCCCCGGCTTCAATGGTTCAAAAGGCTTGGGCGTTCCAACTCATCTCAAGGAGGCGTGTGTATGTTAATGTTGAAGCTAAAGCGTGGTGAAACGTGTGATGTCGTCGACGGTATCGAGATCGCGGTTGATCGGGTCGTTCCAGCGGAGGTGCGGTTGGTTCTGACGGTCACCGACGCGATGCATCCCGAGCGTGCTACGTCGACGTTGATGGGGGTTCGGTGCCAAGGGGTTTGTCACTGGTACTATCCTCTCGGGGGGCCACGTGCTTTAGTTCTGCGTTGTAAAACGGGGCAAAGTATTTCGTTTTCCGACGGGACAGAAATTCGACTGCTCAATGCGGTTAACGGTTGTGTCACCGTTCGGCTGGATCGACCGACACGGGAGCAAGCGAGAGAAACACCGTTGGTTTTTGGAGCGTTTTGTGTTGTAGGGCAGGGCGAAATGCAGGATGCGGAATTCGCTGCTTGTTAAAAACAAATTGCAAAACATGACAGAGCACGTGCCTTGGGTAGGGCTCGGCGGGTGGTGAGACCGTTCACCGTTCTTGAAATGATGACGAAGAAATGGCTGTGGGGTAAAATGCGGTGGCTGGCTCGCTCTTATCAAGGGAATCACCCGTGACAAACGATGGCATATTTATAGCCGTGGATTGACACGGCGAGAGACCTGCGGGGCGGGCGGGATCGAGACACGAAGGGTTTGCATTGTTTGCAACACTTTCTCAGGGGCCACATAACCATCCATGCGAGCCACCAAACGCCGATCGGGAGTGAAGATCAGCGTGGCGGGATAGCCGCTAATCTGCATTGATTTGATCAAATTGCGATGTTGATCGTCAGTTAGCTTTAGCGGCACATACTCCGATGCGATCGCCCTCGCCACCGTTGGGTTTCGCCAGACATCGCGATCCATCTTTTTGCAATAGTGACACCAAGATGCGCCCACCGATACGATGATCATTCGTTTCGATTGGTTTGCCCACTGAACCGCTTGCTCGGGCGAGTGTGTCCACTGAACATCCTGGGCGGACGCGGATTGAAACTGGCAGGCGAAAATGACTAGCAGCAGCACGATGGAAGTCTTTAGCTTATCAACATGGCTCATAGGGATTCCTTTGGCGATCTCTTCTTGTTGTTCAGGAAGGGCGACGACTTGTTGCAAGTCAAAACTGAAAAATCGCCCAGTGATGCAAGAAGAGGATCGTCTAAT
Source organism: Novipirellula galeiformis (assembly GCF_007860095.1). NCBI lineage: Bacteria > Pseudomonadati > Planctomycetota > Planctomycetia > Pirellulales > Pirellulaceae > Novipirellula > Novipirellula galeiformis. Next base: position 206,113 of record NZ_SJPT01000008.1, read on the forward strand.
GGACAAGTCGAGTCAGTATGTTGGCTCACACGATGAATCAGAACCGCAGAGATTTTTTAGTGAGCTGTGCTCTGGGGGAAGCCTCGGTTATTCCAGGGCTGATGAAACGGAGGAGCTGCAGAAATTGGCACAATCTGCAAATTGTTGCTTCACTTGAGCACCATCCCGCGGTGGCGATGCTTAAATCGTTCGGTTTATGGGGTGCGGCGAATTGGCACACCGCGTGCATCCTCGCTAATTTCGCCGAGTTCTTGGACGGACTCGCTGCCGTGCGTTTGCCACACCCTCTTTGGAAAATAGGAAACCGCTATTATGTTTCGCTCTTCACTCGTTCTGTCGTTACTCACCGCGATGTTTGCTGCCGATGTCTCGCCTGTGTCCGCCTCGCCTCATGCCAACTCGGGTTCGACTCCGATGCAAACACAGAGCACGCCGGCCGAAGAGCCAAGCGAAGAAAAGAAGATCGTAAACGATGCTCGGCGAAGCCTCGGCCGCGAGCTGCGTAACTTGTGATCGAGTTGCGATTTGTTCCGTCACTTCGCCGGTCGAGGCGAGCGAGGGAGAGCGGGAGGACCAAGTTGGTAGATTCGGATTCGAGCTGGATGGCTGGGGATCTAGCTTGGAATGTTTAAACCTTTTGCTCGTTACCGATCGGGGGCCACGTACGATGCAAGAAGGTGTTTTTATTGCGGGGTGAGTGCTGCGTGCTAAGCGATTCGCATGCGACGGTAACGAACATGCTGGGACGTCACGACGTCGGATCGGCCAACTCGGAATTGGTTATGCTCTCGTTGGCGAGTGTCATCACACTCGGTATCGCGGCATCATCAGCGGATGCGGCGATCGATCTTGCTGGGTTGTAGCAATCGACATCGCAATGAAGGTGTCGCGAGTGGCATTGTTGGGCAACGGCTCCGATGCAAGCGATGCCGTGGGCGAGTCAGTGCGGGATGCCGAAGTCTCGAAAGAGTGAAAGCGTCTCGAAAGAGTGAAGATCATCGGAATAGGTCGCGGGGGCTATTCAGCGGCGAAGCGGATCTGACCGAAGCGACCTTGTCGATGGAGGTGGGGTCACCAACGTGATCATGGCCATCGCGGAGGTGTCGGTGTCCGCCGTGTTTGCACTTGGGCTCGGCAAAATGGGCAACCGCCCCGGACTCACGTCCGGGGCGGTTGCCTGTCGTCGCTTCGTGGCTCAAATCCAGTTGGGTTGCTGACTGGAAAATTGCCTGCGGCTCAAATTCAACACATGCTCACATGTGGGGACTACAGCCGGATCACTTCTTGTTCGTGAACGGTTTGCGATTTTTGCTCGCAGCGAGCGGCCAGTTCGAACTCGACACTCCAGCGACCATTTTCGTCGCCGGTGACAATCCAGTGAGGTTGCACGCAAACGCTTTGGTGGACAAGTTCGAACCCTGATTCGCTTTGACTAACCGTTTGAATCGGGAACGCCCAAATACTACTTGGACGATTGATCTCGAGTGCGACATCGATGCCGAGCCAGCGGTCCGATAGGCTCAGGCCAAGTGCATTTTCGAGGTCGAGTTCTTCACCGAGTTGTCCGAGGCGATCGCCGTTGACATCCGAGAAGTAACGATCATCGGCACCCGATGGCAGGCCGGCAAAGTTCATCTCGATGGCAAAGTGCAGCGGTTGATTTTGTGGCACGTTTTCAAGCAAGTAGGTGATCGTCAAGCGATCGCTCCCGGCGTACATGGTGACCGCTTTGGTCAACGTGATCGGAATTCCCCAGGCATTGCCATCGCGTCGCATTTGGACTTGAACGCGATCGGAGCCGCGCCGCAGTTTGGTTTCGAACGGAAGTTCTACAAAGTCGCCTCGTTCGGTCGCTTCACCGCGTGCGACGTTTTGAAGGTCGGCGTCGTTGTCGTAGAAATGGTCCATCAAACTCTTGCGAGCGAATCGATCGTATTGAAGTCGTTGATCGAGATCGGCTTGTTTGAAGACAACGCGGTCGTGGATGCTTGCCACTTGGTCACCGCCATCGTTGGGGCCTGCGAGCACTTTGCGATGGTAGCTTTCGGGCCGCCGTTGCAGCGTCGCCAACAAGTTGTGTTGAATGTCACGCACATCAAGTTCGTACATCCGTCCGCCGCGCCCCGGCGCGATCCAGGCACAGAGTCGGTTGTTGCTCAACCGGACTTCTTGGAGTCCGTCGAAATTATAATCGGCAGCGCTGGCTTCGATGGTTTGCTCGTTTGCGCCGCCCAAATGCTGGATTTGGTTATCAGCCGCAATCAAGTGTTGGAACACTGCGTTGCGCAAGTGAGGCAGGTAGATACCGCCAAACGCGCCGTGCCAGTAAGGGCAGTTGCATTGTCCGCGATACAAGTCGTCGCGAATTTGAGCGATCTCGCCAGTGCCGTGTCCGCTCGCTTCGAGTTCCGCAAGTTGGCGGCTGACGTGCATCATCCGCGCGTACATTTCATTGGTTTCTTCGTACTTGGTTTTAAAGTTGCGCCAGTAGCCTCCGCGTACAAAGTTTTTGAGTTCTGTCCACTGCGGTTGATCGTCCATCGCGTGGCTGACGTCGTCAAACGTTTCTTGAGCTTCCACCGGAAGGGCCCAGTCGGTCATTTCACGGTAACTGCAATCGGGCAGGTACACCTTGCCGACCGGCGCGGTTTGGCTAACCGCTTCTTCGAGGGTGACCGTTTTCAGCCATGCGGAATTTTCGCACAGCGATTCAAACAGCGAACGCAGCCATCCGTTTTCATAAACGTGAACTTTGGTGTCCGGCCATGTGCCGAATTTTTCACCGTCGTCGCCGAAGGTCAGGACCACGCCCGGCGAGCGGTGCGCTTGTTCGCGACAATGCTCAATCGTGGCGTCGACCGCTTGGAACGGGATCGTGTAACGAAGGGGTTCGGAGCCTGGGAAGACGCGCAGCACGCGGCCGTCATCTTCGGTCAAGTAATAGCCGGTGAGTTGCGGGTCGCGAAGGCCCGCGGCGCGGAAGTGGAAATCGTCAAGCACGGTGTACTCGATGCCTGCGTCAACGACATCGCTTGTCAGCGAAGATTCCCAGACGCGTTCGGGCGTCCACATCCCACGCGGGCGGACGCCGAGCGTTCGATGCAGCCAGTTGCCGTATGCCTGGATTTGCCCGATGCGATCGCGACGTGGCAACATCGCAAGGATCGGTTCATATTGCGGGCCACCGATAATCTCAACCCGTCCCGATTCGACAAGCATGCGCAAACGGTCGATGTACTCGGGGTGCCGATCGGCCAACCACATCATCAACGGGCCGGAGGTATGCAGCGAAATTCGTAGCGATTCAAAAGGCTCGAAAACCTCCAAGAACGGAAGGTAGCTGTCCTGGTAGGCTTGTTCGAAGACGCCATCGAAGTTGCCGATGGGTTGATGGTTGTGGAGAACCAAACACAGGTAAGCGTGCGGCGTCATTGGCTTGTTGATTGGGTTGGAGGGTCCGAGTCGATCAATGGCAATCGAGGTGCCCCGATTTGGCCCCAACGTTCGGTTTCACGAACGTTAGGCGGTGCGGTTCAACGAACCGCGGCACTCTTGATGCTTGTATCGGTCAGAACGATCCGATTCGTTTACCCAATCTGTGTTTTCGTTTTGGAACCGCAACGGGGTTCTCTACAGCACGCGTCGAGGATTCTCGGCGGCGACGCATTGGCGGTATTTTTCCGTTGCGACCTCCGGAAGTACCGTGTTGATCATGCATTGGCTGCTCCACTCGAAGCCTGCCACGCGTGAGATCCGCGGGAAGAACTCCAGCGACCAATGGAATGCGTCCGGGTTGCCGTGGGCACCCGGGGGACGTGTGTGAAGTAGCAGGTTGTAGGAGGCGTTGGGGACGAGCGATTCAAGCCAGCCCGTCATGCGTTGGATCAATCGAGCGAGTTCATCGAGCACGTCAAAAGGAAGTTGGTCAAAATGATCCAAGTGCTCCTTGGTCGTCACGCGAAGCAGCATCGGCAAATGGCTGGCATAAGGACAGTAAGCAACAAGCGAATCCGTCTGCGCCACGATCCGTTGTTTTTGCTTCAGTTCGGCGCGAACGATATCACACTGCAAACAGCAGCCCGTGCGGGCTTGGTGCGACCGCATCCGTTCGTTGATCGTTTCCACCGAATTGGGCATTTGGTCAGTGGCTAGCAATTGGCTGTGGCTGTGTTGAAGCGAAGCACCCGCATCGCCACCGACATTCTTGAACACGCTGATGTATTGGATGCCTGGCTGGTTTCGCCAGTATTGCAGACGCTGTTGGTAGGCAAACAGCATCAGTTTGATTTCCGGCAAATCCAATTCGCTGATCGATTGAACGTGGCTTGGTGATTCAATGATCACCTCGTGTCCGCCTACGACCTCGCGACTAAGAAACAACGGGTTGCTGCGTGCCGGGGGATCGTGGAGAGGTTCACGAGTCGCGGTGCCTGTTACCGCAGGGTATTTGTTGGGAACGACACGGACCGACCAATCCGCGATGTCGTATTGGGATGCGGGGCCATCGTTGGGTGAAGGAGCGAAAGCCTGAAAGCTTTCATCCGGGTTGATTTTGGCAACCCAAACCGGGGCTGGGGTGGAGAGTTCTTCGCCAGCACAAAACGGGCAATCGATTCCAACGCTGGGTGAGTTGCGAAGTTCGGATCCGAACTGATCCGGCCGCGAATCGCGATGAGGGGCAAAGATGGTCCAATCACCCGTGATTGGATCCATTCGCGATTGGGCACAGGCACGTGCATCCGTCGTGATCGCGGTTGCACTGCGAATACCGGTCACACTGCGAACCGATGCATCCATCTGCATCGTGCTTCGATTTCGGCTTCGCGTTTGGGCGTTGTCGATCAAAGTAACCGTTCCCGACTAGGTTCAAGTCTGCTGGCACCAGCCTCACATGGGGGTGCGTGGATCGAACGAGATCGTAACTGATTTTCCGGTGCATGGGCGCGATAAAATGAACGAAAACTAAATCAGTGCGTCGGAAGCTTCGCAGTCGGGTAAAGCTGTGCCTTTCTTAAGGGCAATCGTTCTTGCGTAAAGTTCAACGTATTGGTCCGCGCTGTTCCGCCAGGAGAAATCTTGCGCCATTCCGGTTTGGATAATTTGTTCCCATTTTTCTTTTTCATGATAACGCAAATGTAAAGCTCGCCCGATTGTTTCGTCTAGCGATGCTGCGTTCATCTCAGGCACGAAGAATCCCGTCGCGGTGCCGTCGGCGAGGGTCGCGTCGCTGCAATCGACCACGGTATTCGCTAATCCGCCCGTTCGCGTAACGACCGGAATGGTGCCATAACGAAGACTGTACAATTGGTTTAAGCCACACGGTTCGTACAAACTCGGCATCAGAAAGATGTCCGAGGCCGCTTCGATTTGATGAGCCAATTCGTCGCTGAATCCGAGGTACAGCGCAAAGTGCTTCGGGAAGGCTTGTGCTAGCTTACGAAGCTCTTCTTCGTAGCGGGCTTCTCCGCTACCCAATACAACCCATTGCGTTGGGCGATCTTCCGTTAGGTGCGATCGGATCACGGGTAAAATCATGTCCCAGCCTTTCTGGCTGGCGAGGCGTCCGACCAGCCCGAGCATGGGCAGCGACTCGTCGGGCTCTAGACCGAAGCGATGTTGGATGGCACGCTTGTTCGCGAGTTTGCCTTGTTTGTAAAACCGAGTGTCGTAAGTAGCGGCCAGCTTCTTGTCGGTTTCTGGGTTCCAAACGGCTTCATCGATCCCGTTAATGATTCCCGAAAGGCGCGACGAGCGTCCTCGCAGCACTTCGTCGAGACCACAGCCTTGCTCGGGTCCACAGATCTCGTCGGCGTATTTGGGGCTGACCGTCGTGATCATGTCAGCACTAATGATGCCGGTTTTTAAGAAGTTTAAGTGGTTGTAATACTCGAATTCATTGGAATTGAAGTGTTTCCAATCGAGTCCGGTCCAGCGAAACGCTTCGCGATCAAAATGTCCTTGATAGGCCAGATTGTGAACGGTGAAGATGGTGGCCGCGTTTTTGATCCAAGGGGACGCATCGGGCTGGGCCGCCATCATCGCGGGAATCAAGCCGGTTTGCCAATCATTGCAATGGACGATGTCGACCGGCCATTCAAGCCGCGCGATCGTTTGCAGAGCGGCTCGACAAAAGAAGGCAAATCGCTCGGCATTGTCCGGGTAGTCGCCTGTGGAGGTCCCATACAGCGATTCGCGGTCGAAATACTGTGGTTGGTCGATAAACCAAACCGGCACCTGCTGTTCGGGCAAGTGCGATTTGAGCAACCTCGCTCCCACGAGTTTTTGCCGACTCATGGGGACCGCAAAACTGGTGTCTGTCGACTCGATTGGCAATCCCGCGCTGCGAATGCTGCGAAAGGCCGGCATGATCACCGCCGTTTGATGCCCCAAGGCGGCGACCTTCGAGGGAAGGGTGCCGCACACGTCGGCAAGACCGCCCGTCTTGGCAAACGGGACGGCTTCAGTCGATAGGAAGACAATATTCAAGGTTAGCTCAACGGTGCATGTTCGTGGCGGGGGATCGGACTCGGGTTGCGTTCCTAAAATTCTAGCGGGATTCGAGGAAATGCTCTACGTTGGGCAACCGTGGACGCGGCCTGACGCTTGCCCACTTGGGTTGCCTGCTTCGATCGACCCGCTTCGATCGCCGCACGCGACCCGCCGTCGGCGCATCGCACACTACGATCGGCGAATCACGGGGCGGGGCTGTCCAAGATCGCTGTGTTTTCCGATCGGGGGGGTGTCAGCCATCCATCATGGTTTTCGCCACCGCTGCACGGCGGTCCCGTAGGGCGACCGCGGCACCCGCAGGCTAAGTGGACTTCGGGGCACTTGAATTGCGTTCACCATAGAAACGTGTTCCGGAAATGGCGTTTGTCGACCAAAATAAAGGCTCCCGCAAACCGTGGTCGGCTGAAAACGGCTGATCGATTAGACTATCTCGTGGTGGAAAGCGTTTTTCTTTCTCCCCGGTTCCTTCTCGACACTGAAATGTTGTTTATTCATGGCGGTCGCACTTAGCGAGTTCTGGACAAGGTTGGTTCGTAACGGCGTAACCGATGCGTCAGGCTGTAAGCGTTATGCAGCCGGTTACGCTGAGAAAACGGGTGGACTGCCTCCCGATGATGCCGTCTCCTTGGCAAAGTATTTGGTCAAGACGGGAGCGCTGACTCCGTTCCAAGCAAAGTCGCTACTGGGGTCCGAGGCGGTGCCGATTCTGCACGGACGTTACCTGCAAACCGCGTTGGCCGCCGCAGTTCCGTTGAGCCGTTGGTTGCCGGTGGTGCGCCAAGAAGCCGGCTCGGCCAAACCAGCCGTAGGCGTGCTGTTTCGTACCACACCGGAACAGCTCAGCGGCGGTCGTGACCAATGGGTTGCCGCCCATGCGGGGGTCACCAGCGATACACTCCAGTCCATCGAATTGGATTCGGTCGACGACAACATTGTCGTCTATTCACCGCTGCCTAGCGGTGCTTCGTTATCGGCATCGTTGAAAGCGGGGGCGAAGCTGAGTCCCAAAAAGGCTTGTGAGATCGCGATTGCGGTTTGCGATGCGTTAGCCGCTTTGCATGCGAGTTCGTTATGGCACGGCGAGGTGCGGACCGATCGTGTGTGGATTGGCAAAGATGGTTCGGTTCGGTTGTTGCGAGATCCATCGGGACCGGCGGTTTCACCGCAATTGGAGAACCCTTTTGCTTGGCTGGATCGCTCTGAATCACCGACCGCTTATGCCGCCCCCGAACTGACCGATCCCTCGGCTGCGTGCAGTGCCGCCAGCGACATTTATTCGTTGGGGTGTTTGATCTATCGCTTGGTGATTGGCGAATTGCCTTTCTCAGCCGATTCGCCTGCCGAGATGATGTCGCAGCATGCCACGGTGACCCCCGCGCCGATTGCCGCAGCGGTTGCCGCAGGTGAGTCAGGCGATCCACTGCTGCGCGTGGTGGCGTTCGCGATGGCCAGGAATCCAGCATCCCGCTTCGCCACGGTCTCGCAGTTCGCCGACGCGCTCCGCGCGACCGCCACGATGATCGAGTCTGCGGCGGCGGAGCCTGCGGCGGCGGAGCCGACTTCGTCATCAAGGCCGGTCGTCACCGAGACGGTAGCGCCAGCGTTGCTCACACCCACACCTGCACCCGCTCCCGCTCCCGCGATTCGCACGCAATCCGAAGCGGAGTCTGCGGAAACGCCCGTGGTTGCGATCGATCGAGACGACTCACCAGCCTCCCAGTCGCATGCTCCGCCGGTCGCGGTTTCTGAACCATCCGAGCCCGATTCGTCACCGTCCCTGCCTCGACGTCGACGCCGAAAGCGAAAGTCGAACAAAGCACCGTTCATCCTGGGCGGTTTGTGTGTTGCCGTTTTAATGCTGATGATCATGTTGCTTGTCGGAGGCACTGGCAAACAACAAACCGTTACAAAGAAACGCACCCGACCGCCGGTGCCCGATCGTGTTCCTTCGGTGACCGGAGCATCCCGCAATTCCGAAACAAAGCAGCCCGCCAAGTCTGCTGGAGTTCAAACGCCATCCGATACGTTGGGTTACCAAGTGGTTGACGATGATCGTTTGTTGTGGCTGCCGCCGTTTGCAACAGAGACGTCTGCGCCGTTGTCAATGTTGCCGCCGGGGCCTGCGGTGATTGTTTCGGTGAATCTCGCCTCGTTGCGCTCCAATCCCAAGGGCGCCTTGTTCTTGGATTCGCTCGCTCCGGATTTACAAGGGTTGCTCGATCAATCGGTTGCACGTGCGAAGGTTCCAATCGAAAAAATGAATCGGTTGTCGATGGCGATGCACAAAGGCAAAGAGGGGTGGCCCGAAGTCTCGCTGGCGGTAACACTTCGCGAACCCACACCGCTCGATTCTCTCGTCAAGGCGTGGGACGTTTCCGCCTCGCGTACGCCGGAGGGGGTGACCTTGTATGCAGGAGACGAAGTTGATTCCGATGCTTATTTTGTCGGGGATGTCGATGCCAACGGGAATCGTGTGACTGCGTTCGCCGTCGCATCGATTGCCCGAACCAAGGAGGTCGCGGAGAACGCCGGAGCCAATATTCTCTTGCCACGAAGCATGCAATCGCTGTGGGATGCGACCAGTGCGGAAACTGACTTTGTCGTGATCGCAACTCCAAATTTCCTGTTCGCCGATGCACGCAACTTGTTGCTTGATGGAGCACCGCGATTGGTCGCTCCGCTGAAGTCGTTTTTGATACCCAATGTTGCGGCCGCGATGATGCTCGCCCATTTTGACGACGAACGGCTTTATGCGGAGGTGCGTTTGTCACCTAGTGGCGGTATCAGCGAAGCGTCGTTGATGAAACACTTGAATGAAGCGGTCGATGCGACGCCGCAGTGGGCTAAAGACTTTGTGCTCGATGCCGTGCCTGACTCCTCATGGCGGCTGTTGGCGAACCAGTTGCCTGCGATGATGAGTTTTCTCAGCCGTTATGCTCGCTACGGTGTGGCGGATCGAGCCGCGATCGGCAACGCCTATTTGCCTGCCGATGCCGCCTCGCAAATCACGTTGGCGACGCTGTTTGCCATCAATACGACGGGTAATGCAACAGGGGTGGTGGCTGCGACGGCTTCCAAGAAGACGCTCACGGTGGAGGAGCTCCTCTCGCAAAAAATGTCGGTAACCTTTGAGCAGGAATCACTCGAGTTCGGGATCGATATTATTGCCGAACAATTCGCAGCCTTTCTGCCCGAGGGGACTGAAGTGCCACCGATGCGGATCATCGGGGGCGATTTGCAAAAAATGGGGATCACTCAGAATCAGCAAATTCGCGGCTTTGCGAAAAAGGATATGCCGTTTCGGCAAGTGTTGACCGATCTACTGCTGGGCGCAAATCCCGATAAGACCGCAACCGGCTCGCATGACGCGAAGCAGGCTTTGGTTTGGGTGGTCGCCGATGATCCCACTCGCCCTGGCAAGAAGGAACTCTTGGTCACGACACGGCAAGCGGCCGAGGGCAAGTATGAATTGCCCGCCGAATTCGTGCTCCAGCCTTAGCCCGCGGGAACCGCCGTTATCGCAACAGGCGTGCCAGCCGATCGGCTGCCGTTGCGATGGTTGGGATTTGTGCAAAGTTGCCTGCGCCGGCGAGCCGCATTCTGTTCTTCAAGCGATCAGCGGCTACAATCGCAAGCAGTTTACAGCAGCGGACTATTTCGATTCCAAGACAAAGCAGAGATTCTCATGCGAGTAATAGTGACAGGGTCAAGTGGATTGATCGGTTCTGCGGCCGTGCGTCATTGGGATGCGGCGGGCGACCAAGTGATCGGAATCGACAATGACATGCGGGCGACGTTTTTCGGCCCCGATGGCAGCACGCGATGGAATCAGAGCCAGCTTGAATCAGAAACCAAGAACTTTCGCACCGAGTCAATCGACATTCGCGATCGTGAGCCGATTCTCGATTTGTTTAAAAATGAGCCACCCGATTTGGTCATTCACTGCGCCGCTCAGCCATCGCATGACAAGGCTGCGGCGATCCCTTTCTTAGACTTCGAAGTTAATGCCGTTGGCACCTTGAATCTGCTTGAAGCGACGCGTCAATTTGCACCCGACGCAGTGTTTTGTCACATGAGTACCAATAAGGTCTACGGGGATGCGCCGAACGAGTTGTCGTTGAAGGAATTGGAGACGCGTTGGGAATACGCCAATCCCGAAGATTATAACGGCATCGATGAATCGTGTCGGATCGACCAAACGATGCACTCCTTGTTCGGTGCGTCCAAGACGGCCGCAGACGTGTTGGCGCAAGAGTACGGTAGGTATTTTGGGCTGAAAACCGGCGTGTTCCGAGGGGGATGTTTGACCGGAGCCAGCCATAGTGGAGTCGAGCTGCATGGTTTCCTTAGCTACTTGGTCCACGTCGCGGTGATCGGAAAACCTTACACCATCTTTGGTTACAAAGGGAAACAGGTCCGTGATCAAATTGAGTGCAGTGATGTCGTCAAGGCCTTCGAGGCCTTTGCCAAGGCTCCCCGCCCCGGCGAGGTTTACAACATCGGCGGTGGTCGCGACAACGCCGCAAGCGTGCTCGAGTGCATTGCACTGATTGAAGAGATTGGAGGCTATCAGCTGAACTTTTCGCTCGCCGACGACAACCGGAAAGGCGATCATATCTGTTATATCAGCGATTTGTCCAAGTTACGGGCTCATTATCCCGATTGGGATATACGGGTTTCACTGCGTGAAATTCTTGGACAAATGATTGCATCCGCAGAGCAAAAGGTGGCGTGATCGCAGCCTGATTTGCGAAAATGGCGGCCAGGGGACTTCGTTTTTTGTCTTCTCTGCTTCGCAAAATGGTCTGACGGGGAGGCGATGATATCGGCGGAGGGGGATCGAAAACCCGTAAATCCGTTGCTGGTGTCGCTTTCGGGACGCTTTTATTCGCGATGGATTCCGCTGATGGCGGGGGTTGGTGCGGGTTAAGACGATTGGGTATGACAAACATACCTAGACTGGTGGATAAACTTTGGCTTTCGAAGTAGAAGACACCGACCGTTGTGAACGTGCGTCCTAAGGTTTTATCGATGCCCTCGGGTGAGGGTGGCGATGAGAGTTTCATAGGCACATGTATCATGCTCGCTGTGGATTACCTACCGATTAGTGTCGCGACTTTGCTTCCCGCAAAGACGGTGGGACTCGATCTGTTCCAAAGGGAACAAGATTCAGGTCGGTACGTTCTATACCGTGGAGCAACTTACCCTCTGACGCTGGATGATCTTGAGCGACTACGCGGTCGCGGGATTCATCTGTTGTATATCGGGAAAGATTCCGGACCACGCTACCAAGCGTACCTCCGGCGTCTATTGGATACCGACTTGGGAGCCGTCGACGTCGCGCCCCAATTGCAAGCGGGCGCCTTGAATGAGGTGGTTCTCGATTCCCTGAGATCCGCATTTGGTAGTCGCGATTTAAATGAAGCTGTGGCAACGATTAGCCAACTAGGTGCTTTGACCGCCGAGATCATTACACGCGACGAATTCGCTGCGAGTGACCTGTTTCGTGTCCTCCATCACGACTACGCAACCTTTACTCATTCCACTAACGTCGCGTTTTATGCGGCGATGTTGGCGGCCGGTTTGGGGTACTCCGCAGAAGAGGTTGAGCAAATCACGACTGGCGGTCTGTTGCACGATCTCGGCAAGCTCGACATTGATGATCGAATCTTATCCAAGCCTGGGCGGCTCGATGAATGGGAGTTTCGACAAGTCAAGCGGCACCCCGGTTTGGGGTTTCGTAAGTTGGCCAAGCGAACCGATTTGAATGAGGGTCAATTGTTGATGGTCTATCAACATCACGAGCGAATGGATGGGCATGGGTATCCGGTAGGATGCGTCGGCTCGGAAATTCATCCATGGGCAAAGATTTGTGCGGTGGTGGATGTGTTTGAAGCATTGACCAGCCAGCGTCCTTACCGAAAACCTTTATCGCGTAACAAGGCCCTTGAGGTGCTTGAGCGAGAAGGTTCCGCGTCATTCGATCTCGAGGTGTTGGAATGTTGGAAGTCGATTATTCTCAGCGCCTAAATTTGCTGATAGAACAAGTGCAATGGGACATCCAGATGCCGGACGAATTGTCCCGTTACTTCGCGAGTAACGGTGAGGCGTCGGCGTCGTTTCCCAATGATGAGCGTAGCAATCAACGGATTAGCATTCGCACACGCTCGCTGGCTTGGTCCGAAGTTTCCTTGCCGTTCCGGCTGCGAGCGAGTGACCCGATTGGGATTTATACTCGAGATTTTTCCAGGACCGGAGCGGGGTTTTTAGCGTCCATCCAATTTTACCCCGAGGAAGAGTTGCGGATCGTGTTGCCCACATTTTGGGTGCGGGTGCGAATTACACGGGTGCGACGCATCAACGAGCAATGTTACGAAACCGGCGCGACGCTGCTGCGGAAGTACGATCCCAGCGCTGAGGCGTTTATGCCTAGGGAGGCGACGGTTGCTTAGCAACACCGCCGCCCATCGCCTGCGGATGAAATCAGCACTCGCTACGGGTTGGAAACCACCGTCACATTGTCGATGAAGATTTCCGCATTGGTGGCGTTACCAAACAACCCTGGGCTGCCCCTTCGGTTGGGAGCTTCATCGATTGCCGTTAACGTCCATTCGTTTGGCTCGCTTTGATCGCGTGGCCACACTTTGGCTCGAATGATTGCGTTGGTGCTTTCCACTTTGGTTTGCACCTTCAACGTGTACCAAGTGTCGGCTTTCCAGTCGAGCGATACGCTTTTCGCCATTCGCAGTTGCGCGGCCCAGGTGCGAATTTGTAGTTGCTGAGACTCGCCCATCAAATCGAGCGTGTAGCGTCCATTGATCAGACCGATGTCGGGCAGTTTCGCGGTGTTCGCGGCCGCTTTGACATCCGCCGTGACGGTGTAGTCATGTAGGTCCGCTGGCCCCATCCAGGTTTGGCTGCGGGTTCCTTTAGGGATCGTGGTGATTTTGACGATGGCGGGGTTGCCGTCGATTTTGCGTGCTTCATGGCGATAGCGAGCACCGATCCAAGTCACCGGAACTTCGTTCGATGCGAAGTCAAACTTCCAGGGCAGAGCCGGGATCACTCTTAGCCGAGCTTGTTGAGTGATTGCTCCACTTCGTACGGTGATGATCGCAGCTTGATGGGTGTTGGCGCCGGACGAATGGAATACGCCCTCCGAGTCGACCGTGCCACCATCGCCGGAAACCGCGAATTCGAGATCCGTAGGTAATGATTCGAGCCGTTGACCGAGGGTGTTAAACGCAACCACCTTTAAAGGCAGTTCGCTGCCTTGGCGAACGATCGCTTCGGCCGGAATCAGTTGCAATTGAGCGACTTGGGTGTCTTCGCTGGTGGCGACTTCGGCGGGGGCTGATTCGCTCGCCTCCGGACCCATTGCGGGTTTGAGGCCTTCGGATCCGAGACAGAACAAGCCGCCGGTGGTGGGCAAGTAAATTCGTCCATGGGACACGATTGGGGATCCGCCTACGTCGTGACCGCTGGGCAAGCGGACCTTGAACCGCGTCGTGACTCCGTCATCGCTGGGCTCTAACACGTAGAAATAGCCTGTTGCGGTGCAAGCATAAATTTTCCCATCGGCGTACAACAGACTGCCTCGCATCGCCGTACCAAGCTTCAGTGGCTTGCCAATTGCTTTACCGCTTTCGGCATCCAATACATGCAGCCGCGATGAATCTTCGACCACGTAAATCCGGTCGTTGACCTTCAGAGGTGAGCTCTTTCCAACCGTCAATTCTTCGGTGCGCCATCGTTCCGCCGATGCCGATTCGAGTGACGCGAACGGGGCATTGATTTGTACCACCGCTCCCATTGCGGTGCCGACGGGGTTCTCTTCACCATGAGCGGCGTAGACCTTGCCTTGGTGATCCACGGTGACGCTGGTGTTGACCCCGCGGCGCGAAAGCAATTCGTGCCAAAGCACCTTGCCGGTGCGAGGTTGGATTCCGTGAATCGTACCGTCGCCTGAACCGGTGACCAAAACTTGTTGCCCATTGATCACCGCGATGGTGGGAGTGCTATAGGTGGTGTCTTCGGGCAGCGGACGCGTGCTGGTGATCCAAACCAAGTCGCCGTTGGTTTTGTCAAAGGCCATGAATCGGTGTGCCGGTCGTGCGGTTTCGTCCCAGCCGGTGGTCACGCCGCTAATGATGACAAGGTTTTCAAACACGACCGGTGAGTTCGTGCGCCCACCGTAGGTGCTTAGCATTCCGTATTCTTCGCTCAACGAGCGTTCCCAGATCGTTTTTCCGGTTTCGCCATCGATGCAATTCAGTAAACAGCAAGCCCCCAGTGCGTAAACGCGATTGGTTTCGGGGTCGCCACAAACGTTGGACCATCCGACTCGTTCGGCCGGAACGTCCGAGAGAAAGACGTTGTAAATGTTCTCCCAGATCAACTCGCCCGTGACGGCATCGAGACAGATGACTTTCTCGGCGTCTTTGGGGGTGCCTGGTGAATCGCGAACGATCGTGTAAAGTCGTCCGTGCATCACGATCGGAGTGGAGATGCCTGCGGCCGCTTCGCTCTTCCACAGCACGTTGCTGCCCTTGCCGCCTTTGGGATTGAACTTTTCGATCAGCCCCGTTTCGCGGGAGGTGCTGTTTTGCTGAGGACCTCGCCAATTAGGCCAATCCATTGGGTCGATGTCCGCCGCGGATGCGGAAGGGGCGCCGAGCGTGATCGCAAACAGGGCGGCCGAGAGGGCGAGCGTGAAGCGGGTGGGAAAAAATCGCAGGTGGACGTGGTTGCGTTGCGACGCAAAAGTGTCCAAGAGATGCCAGTGAGCCACAGAACGGGTATCCGACAACATGGTGAGTGACGTGACGGAACGATTGCCGTCTCCACGCGAGCGCCGCGTGAACCAACCGGGGCCGCTTGTCAAGCGTTGTGCAAGCCCAGTCATCTTCGTCATTTGACGATTGATAATTGATGCGAGCGGTCGCAATGTCAAGGGAGCGAATCAAGAAACAAGGGAACTCAAGTGCAAAAACAATTTGACGTCATGGGAATCGGGGTCTCGGTCCTCGACACCGTCATGGTGGTCGATGGTTTTCCCGCCGAGGAATCGGTGGTGCGTGCTCAACAGCGAGCCGTAGGGATCGGTGGCGGCATTGCCGTAGCCACGGCGACCGTCGGAGCGCTCGGTGGTCGTGCCGCGTTTGCCGATTTGCTCGGGTTTGATCCGATGTCCGAGTCGATTTTGGCCGCGCTCCGCGCCGCTGCGGTGGATGTGCAATGGGTCCAACAAGTTGAGGGCCAAGCCGCTTCGGTGGCCACCATTTGGGTCAACGCCGCTTCGGCGTCCGCGTCGCGAACGATCGTCTTTGCACCGGCAAACGATCGGGAACTACCTTGGAGCGACGAATTGGCGAGAGGGGTGGCTGCAGCCAAAATCCTGCACCTCAATGGGCGACACTTGCAAACTTGTTTGCGGGCCATTGAGGTTGCCAAACAACACGGCACGTTGGTTTCGTTTGATGGCGGTGCCCATCGCTACCGCAACGAGGTCCTGCCGCTTGTCCGAGCGAGTGACCTTTTGATTGTGTCCGAGCATTTTGCTCACGCCCATTTCCATGCCCAGACAAAATCCAGCTGCCACGTTGCACCCGCCGAGCTTGTTGCGTTTCTGCAAGCGGAGTTCGGTTCACGTTGCGTGGGGGTGACATGTGGCGAGCGGGGCAGTTGGATTGCCCAGCGTGATGAGACGCCATGGCATCAACCGGCAACGCAGGTCACCTCGGTTCGAGACACGACCGGTTGTGGCGACACGTATCACGGTGCGTTTCTGTTCGCCTTCTCCAAGGGATTCTCGACGCGCGAGTGTGCTCGGGTCGCGTCGCTCGTTGCTGCGCAAAACGCGACCGAATTAGGAGCGTTTGCATTGGATGCCAAGCAGGTTTCCGCGATGCTGACGTCGCATGCAACGGAGGGACTGCAGCGGCGGTTGGGGAAACGGCATTAATCCAAGGGGGGCGCGATCCGAAATTGATCGTCGTTGCTATTGGGAATTTGCACCAGCGCGTGCCCCGTTACAAATGCTAGGGGGCTTGCCGAGTGCGGGCTTGCGAAGTGCTTTCGCCAACACTGACGCCTTTCGCTCCTCGCAAACATTCGTTAAATCAACGGTATCGCTCGGTTTTTGGGCAAAGGGGCGTTCGCAGCCGAATCGCGGGCCAGCGGAACCTGGGGACGCTTAGCGGGTTAAAACGAGCGATGGCCTCGCTGACTTGCACTTCATCTTTCTTGCTTTTGGGACTGTTTTTGTGAGATTACCCTATTTCATCGCGTCTGCTGCATCTGCCTTGATCGTTTGCATGGGCGTTCCCAGTTCGGCCCAGGAATTGGGTTGGCCGCGTTGGCGTGGACCCAATGCGTCGGGAGCGGCGAGCAATGGCAATCCGCCGATTCAGTGGAGCGAAACCGAGAACATCCGCTGGAAAATTGAGGTGCCCGGCGTGGGGAGCTCGACCCCGATTGTGCTCGGCGACCGCGTTTATGTCGCCACCGCGGTGAAGACCGGTCGGGTGAACGAAGGAGCGGACGCGACGGCGGCGGAAAGTGAATCCGGGGCGTCCGAATCGCAGCGAGCTGAGCGTAGTGACGCTCGTCCTGGTAGAGAGCGGGCCGGTAGAGAGCGGGCCGGTGGCGTTGGACGCGGCGGGCGTGGCGGCGGCGGACGTCGTTCCGGGGGTGGAGCGGCACCAAACCATTACTACGCGTTCATGGTTCTGGCTTACGAGCGAGCAACCGGAGCGGAGGTATGGCGGAGCACGCTTACTGAGCAAGTGCCTCACGAGGCGGGGCATAACACGAACACGTTTGCATCGGCGTCGCCGGTTAGCGACGGCGAGCGGTTGTATGTGTCCTTCGGGTCGCGCGGCGTGTACTGTTTGGATCTAAGCGGAAAAACATTGTGGACTCGCGATCTTGGCAAGATGCAGACACGATCCCAATTTGGCGAAGGAAGTTCGCCCGCGATTTTCCACGAAACGCTTGTGGTTCCCTTCGATCACGAAGGCGAATCGTTCATCGTGGCGCTCGATGCCAAATCGGGTGAAGAAAAGTGGCGTCAAAATCGCGACGAGCGAACGACTTGGGCGACCCCTTTGATCACCGAGTTTAACGGACGCACTCAAGTCATCACCAACGGCAGCAATCGGGTTCGCAGTTACGATTTGGCAACGGGAGAATTGATTTGGCAGTGTGGTGGCCAAGCGGGCAACCCGATTCCATCCCCGGTCCGATTTGAAGACAACGTGATTGTGATGACCGGGTTTCGGGGTTACGCGATTTACTCGATCCCGTTGAGCTCCAAAGGAGATATCACCGACAGCGAGACGATCACTTGGATCGAAGAAGACGCCGCGCCGTATGTGCCATCGCCGCTGCTGTATCAAGGCCAGCTCTATTTCGTCAAAGCCAACAACGGCGTACTGGTTTCACGCGATGCCAAAACGGGCGAATTGCGGATCGATCAAACCCGGCTGCCCGATATCTCGACCGTTTATGCGTCTCCCGTTGCGGCGAATGGCCATGTTTATCTGACCGGCCGTGACGGCATGACGTTGGTTTTGAAGCATGGTGATTCGTTTGAGGTGCTTGCCAAGAACAAGCTTGACGAAGAGATTGATGCCTCGGCGGCGATTGTCGGTGACGAGATCTTCTTTCGCGGCAAGCAGCACCTATACTGTGTCGCCAAGTAGGTGTCGCCAAGTAGGTGTCGCCAAATTGAAATGAGGGTTGCCTTTTGAGTTGCATGAAACTTTTGTGTTGCATGAAAGCGGTGCTCCCCATCAACGTCGCCTCACGCCTCACGCCTCACGCCTCACGATCTCGTGGGCGTTGTCCAATTTGTACTTCCATCGCTGTCAGAAACCGTAGATGAAAAAAACGATCCAAATCGAAGGTCTCTCGTTCACTCGTGGTGAGGATGGGGATGGCTGGTGTTGTGAAACGAGCCTGAACGGCTGGAACGGTCCCGAGAAGCCTTGCGATGTGGTGATCGAGATCGACACGGACGACGAGTTTTCCTGGGCGGCGTCGGACGTCGAGCGACAACCGACCGAGGCTCAGGTCGCGGCCGTGAAATTTTTGCTGGAAAATCAGTCGCGAATCATCGAGCGAGTGCTTGATGCGTCGTTGTGTTGGGCGCGTTATTTCATGCAAAACAACGAAGATTGGTTCGACGACGATGATGCCATCGAAAGTCTTGCGGATCTGCGCGACAACTTGGGGGGACTCGATATTTTGGTCCGTCCGCAAGCCGTTGATGGATTTGCCTGGATCGGCTTCAGTACCGACTGCGAATGGGACGAAGAGCACGGGCTTGGTATCGCGGTTTGGAAAGACATCGTGATCGATGTCGGGCAGGCTGATGTTTCGTTTTCAACGCCTTGTGGCGGATTTGACGAAGTGTTGCCCGTCGAAGAAAAGGAGATTCGTGAACATCTTTTGAGTTCGCTTGAAGAGCAGGAGCAGCAAGCCGAAGCGGCATACCTCGCGTCGCTTCCCGACAGCGTCAAGTTGGTCCATGCGATTTGTATCGGGGATGGCGACGAAGTGCAGCGGCTGAAGCAGGGCGGTGCCAAGGTCAGCGAGGTTCCCGCACAGTTTCCCGCACCCATCTTTATGGCGATTCAGTCGCAAGACCCCACGGTGGTTGCAGCAATCATCGACGAAGGGGCGTCGTTGTCGGTCAAAAACGAAGAGGGCCAGACGCCGGTCGAATTCGCAGAACAAATGGTGGAAAACTTCAAAATCACGGCGCGGATGCAAGCCGGGGATACCGATGCGATCAACGCCATGCTGGGCGGTTTGTTGGGTGGGGACAGCAGTGATCCGCTGCAATCGATCCAAGACACGCTCGATGAAATCCGTGGTCTCGGAGGTGAGTTTGCCGAAGCCGCCCAGGACATGGGTGAGTTGTTTGACGCATTGACCGGCGAATTGCCGTCCAGGGTTGACGGGGGACCGGCGCCGCGGGACGCATCGCATGATGATCCTCGGCAAGCCACGCTCGATACGCTTGAGCAATGGCAGCAAATTTTAAAAACGCTGAAGCAGTCAACGTAATTCGCGGCACGCGTAATGGGATAACCAAGCGTCGTGCGGTGAAGCTCGGTTGCGTTAGCGGGCGTCGGTTAGCTGCATGATGCGAATTGGATGCTCGGGATCGTCGGCCAATTCAATCTTGTGCTCGGTGTAAAGCCAATCGTGTTTTTGGATCCATTCGCGGAATTCATTCGCGATAAAACGGTAGGGATCGCTCAACAGTACCTGGCCACCGGGGGCGAGGTGTTGACGCAAGCAAACGTCGAGCTCGGGCCACAATTGACGCAGGTACGTCACGTCCGAGCCCAAAATGATCGGAAAGGATTGGTCTTCGATCTTGTCGATTCCGAATCGCAATCGTTGGATGGTGCATTGGTCTCGTTGTTCCCACACACTCATCCGGACAAGCAGCAAAGGGTCGTCAACGCCATCGGTTAGTGTGACTTGGGCACCTCGCAGCATCGCAGCGATTCCCGCATGTCCCGTGCCGCAACCCAGTTCAAGCACCGGAGTGTCTTTGATCTCCACTTGATCGAGGAAGCGGTCGAGCCCCGCAGCGGCTCGCCACGTGGTAGCCCAGAACGGGTCGATGACACCCTCTTCCCCCGCATCTTGACGCTCGCATGCGTCGATCAACATGGCATCGGGATCCGATGCAACGGCGAGTTTAAAAGGCTGGTCGGCAATGGAAATCTCGTCCCATTTCCAAGCAAATTTTTCGCTTACCGCTGAGGTCAATTGGTCGAGTGTCGTGTTTTCGAGATCGGAATTCATGATCATGTTATCGCGGGAATATGGCATTACGGTTGGAGCAGGCGTGCGGCTTCTTCGGCAAAGTAGGTCAGGACTCCATCGGCACCGGCGCGTTTGAACGCCAGCAAGCTTTCGAGAATCACTTTGTCACGATCGAGCCAGCCATGATTAGCGGCCGCGGAAAGCATCGCATACTCGCCACTGACTTGGTACGCGAACGTGGGAACGCCGAACGTTGACTTGACGCGATAGACAATGTCGAGATACGGCATGCCCGGCTTGACCATCACGGTGTCGGCGCCTTCGGCCAAATCGAGGGCCACTTCGTGCAGGGCTTCGTCGCTTTGGGCAGGGTCTTGTTGATAGGTGTTCTTGCTGGCCGTGCCAAGATTTCCCGACGAGCCAACGGCATCGCGAAACGGGCCATAGAACGCACTGGCGTACTTGGCTGCGTACGACATGATTTGCACGTTGGTCTTGCCCGCGCTTTCGAGCGTGTCGCGAATCGCTTTGATGCGGCCGTCCATCATGTCGCTCGGAGCAATGATGTCGCATCCCGCTTCGGCTTGCACCCGCGATTGTTGACACAAGACTTCGACTGTTTCGTCGTTGATCACGTAGGAATCACGCACCAACCCGTCTTGCCCATGACTGCTGTAGGGATCCAACGCAACGTCGCACAACACGCCGAGTGCATCGCCCGCTTCTTGCTTGATCTTGCGCACGGCCCGGCAAACCAAGTTGTCTGGATTGGTGGCCTCCGCCGCATCGGGCGTCTTGAGGTCACTGGGGGTGGCGGGAAAAATCGCGATCACGGGAATGCCCAAGCGGCACGCCGACTCCACCGTGGCGGGGATTTGATCCAGTCCGATGCGGTCGACACCGGGCAAGCTCTCAACGGGTTGGCGACCCTTGCCGTCAAACACGAAAATGGGCCAAATCAAGTCGTCGACGCTCAAATGGTTCTCGGCGACCAGTCGTCGCGACCAATCGTGACGGCGGACTCGGCGCATGCGGGTGGCAGGAAAATTGGCGCGTGAAAACTGGCTCATTTCGTGCAAGACTTTCTCGGGGACGGTTCGTTCGCAGAATCGGGGGTTTCTCGGGGACTCCGCTAGAATCGCATCGCAAAGGGAGTCGCGTCGCATCGGGGGGCGTATCCGATCAAGGGACCTATCTTAGGCAACCACCGCGGGTTGATATATCCCCAGCCGGATCGGGATACTCTCGCTTCCCCTCTTGAGAGCCTCGGGAGCCAAGTTCTTGATACAATGGGAAACCCTGTTAGGGCTCCGCGGACGAGCCCGCTTCGTGCCGATGGCCCGCTTCGTCCTGTTGTCCTGGGGGGGCCCGGAAACTCACTCTCCCGCACTTTCGAATGGAACCTGATGCGAATGATCCCCCGAAAACCGTTCTTTCAACGACTGCTGGTTTGTCTTGCGTTGGTGGCGAGTTTTGCTTCGCAGGCGTCTGCCGAAGAAAATTCGAAGATCCTTTCGGTCTTGTTGGTCGACGGTCAAAATAACCATCGCTGGCAAGAGACGACTCCGTTGATCAAGCAATCGCTTGAGGATTGTGGACGTTTCAAGGTCGATGTCGCCACGACGCCTGCGAAGGGGGAAGACATGAGCACGTTTGCTCCCAAATTCTCGGACTATGACGTCGTCGTGTCCAACTATAACGGCGAACCTTGGAGCGAATCGACGCAGCAAGCATTTGAAGATTACGTGGCCGGTGGCGGCGGTTTTGCCTGTGTCCACGCGGCCGATAATGCCTTTCCAAAATGGCCCGCCTATAACCGGATGATCGGGCTCGGCGGTTGGGGGGGACGCAACGAGAGCGATGGCCCGTATGTGCGTTGGAAAGAAGATCTGAAGCGGTTTACCCGTGATACCGCGCCGGGGGCCGGGGGCGCTCACGGAAAACGAGTTCCCTTTGTTGTCGTCGTGCGTGATGCCGAGCATCCGATCACCCGTGGCTTGCCCGGTTCGTTTATGCAAACCGAAGACGAGTTGTACGCAAAATTGCGCGGCCCCGCGGAGAACATGAACATTTTGGCGACCGGGTTTAGCACCAAAGAATCAGGCGGCACCGGCGAACACGAGCCGCTCTTGATGACGATCCAATTTGGTAAAGGACGCGTTTTTCATACCACCCTGGGGCATGACGCGAATGCGATCAAAGGACTTGCGTTTCAAGTCACCCTGCAACGTGGCACCGAGTGGGCCGCCACGGGCGACGTCACGCTGCCCGCGGTGGATGAGCAGACGCTTACCGCGGACCAGCCCGCACTGCGTGTTCCCGGAGTGACACGCGAGATTTCTTGGAACACGATTCCTGACATTGATGGCAAAGGTTGGGTTTCCTTGTTTAATGGCAAGGATACCAAGGGCTGGACCCAGAAAAACGGCACCGCAACCTATCGTGTTGAAAACGGGGCGGTGGTCGGAACCACGTCCGAAGGGAGTCCCAACTCGTTCCTCTGTACGAACGAGTCCTTTGGCGATTTTGAGTTGACCTTTGAAGTGAACGTTGACACCGGTTTGAACAGCGGAGTGCAAATCCGCTCGCTGAGCACCAAAGAATACAAAAACGGTCGGGTTCATGGTCCCCAAGTGGAGATCGAGTCGGCACCTGGTGAATCGGGGTATCTGTATAGTGAAGGTACGGGGCGCGGTTGGATCACCAAAGAGCAGCCCATCAAAGATGTGTACCAGAACGATCGTTGGAATCGTTTTGTGGTTCGAGCGGTGGGAGAGCGGGTTCAGACTTGGGTCAACGGCACAAAAATCGCCGATTTTTCCGACGCGGAATCGAGCAAAGAGGGCTTTGTTGGCCTGCAGGTGCACGGGATCGGCAAGGGGACCGGGCCTTTTCAAGTCCGTTGGAAAGATATTCGCGTGCGAATCGTGGAGTAAGGGGCGGTATCGCGCAGGTTGACGCGGTGAAAAAGACCAGGGAAACGGGGATTTTGGCTCAAGAAAATTGAGCTTGACGCCGACAGGCCGGTTTCCCACAATCCCTGGTCGCTCGTGAACGATGGCGGGGTTTGCCTGTTTTGATACAGAAACATCCCCCCCCTTCGTTGCGTTGCAATGGATTGCGTGATCGAAATTTGCCCGCTGCCTGTCCCCCATGGCTGGCGAAATCAGTGGTTCACCTGGTAGGTGCTTGCTGAGATGGGTCGACCGATCGGATACGTTTCGCCTGCTTGAATAGGCGAGATACCCAAGGAAGGGGTCCGCACCGAAATGGTTTCGGGATGTCGTGGCTTTCTTGTAGGGTGTCTTGTCACCAAGTGGTTCCTTTAACGGGAGTTGTCGCTTGTCCCTTCCTGTGGACTTCGACCTGAAAGAGCGAGTGCGCGCAAGCGTCGACATTGTCGACGTCGTCGGCCAGACGCTGGAGTTGCATCCGGCGGGTCGCAATATGGTTGCACGTTGTCCGTGGCACAACGATCGGCGACCCTCTTTGACCGTGAATCCCGAACGCCAGACATGGAAGTGCTGGGTTTGTGATATTGGTGGCGATATTTTTAGTTACGTGATGCAGCGTGACGGTCTGGATTTCCCATCGGCACTTCGAGTGTTAGCCGAACAGGCGGGGATCCCGATCGATGAGTTGCGCGGCGGCAAGAAGACCGAGCCGGGCAGCCCCGACGATAAACCGACTTTGTTCGCGGCGATGAAGTTGGTGGCGGATGCCTACTTCACGCAGCTCGAAAGTGGAACGAGCGACGATGCAAAGATCGCCCGAGATTACTTGGCCTCGCGCGGTATCGACGAAGAGAATCGCAAGCGTTTTCGCATCGGGTTTTCACCGGAGTCATGGAACTTCGCCGTCGATCTGCTACGCCAGCACGATTTCAGTGCAGAAGTTGCCGAAGCGGCGGGATTGGCGATCAAGCGAAACAGTGGCGAGGGCCATTACGATCGCTTTCGTGGTCGCTTGATGTTCCCGATTCATGATTTGCAAGATCGCCCCATTTCGTTAGGAGGGCGTTTGATTCCCGCAATCGCCCAGCGGCGTGGGAAAGACGCTGCGGGGGCAAAGTACATCAATGGCCCCGAAACCATGTTGTTTCGGAAATCGCACCAGCTCTATAACTTGCAACTCGCCCGTGAAGCGATTCGCCGCGGCGGTGACGCCTTGGTGATGGAAGGCTACACCGATGTCGTCGCCGCACGACAAGCGGGCGTTGAATCGGCGGTGGCCGTGCTGGGGACCGCGTTGGGGGAAGATCATATTCGCTTGTTAAAGCGGTTCGCCAAACGAGTCGTCTTGATTCTCGATGGAGATACCGCAGGCCAAACTCGCGCGGATCAAGTGCTTGAGTTGTTCGTGCGTGCCGATGTGGACATGCGTGTTTTGACTTTGCCCGATGGAAGTGATCCAGCCGATTTTTTGGCGTCGCAAGGGCGTGCTGCTTTCGATGCCTTGGTGGCCAGTGCACCTGATGCGTTGCAGCACAAACTCAATCGTTTGACCGATGGCGTCGATGTCACCCATGACACGCACAAGGTGACCCATGCGATCGAAGTATTGTTGGCGATCATTGCCCAAGCGCCACGCGGTACGAGCTTAAAAATTGACCAGCTGATCTTGCGCATGTCGCGAACGTTTGGCTTGCCATTGGAGCGGTTGAACGAACGGCTTGAAGAAGTTCGCAAGGCACACGCAAAGGCGATCGCGAAACGCCGCGACTCACGACCTCGCGGAACAGGCCAGGGAGTGGCGGTTTCAAAACGAACCGGGGCACCGGGGGCGACTCCGCAAAGGTCGGGCGGATCGGGGGCGGGCGGATCACGGTCGGACGCACCTCAATCGGGATCGAATCCAGCGGCGCCCGCAGGCCCCGCTACAACACCGTCGGGGCCCGCGTCGAACCAAGACTTTGCGCCGACGCCATCGTTTGACCCTAATCATGCGTTTGCCGAATCGGCTGAATTTGATGGTGATTTTACTGGGGATTTCGGCGGCTACGATGATTTCGGCGGCTACGAGGACGTTGGCGGCCCGGCGAGTTTCCGCAGTCAACCTGGGGCTCGCCGCAACGCTGGTTCTTCGGGGGCATCCGATGGTCGATCCTCCCAGCCGAATCGGCCTGAGCCGCTTAACGGAATCGATCGCGAGTTGTTCGAGACCTTGATTGAGTCGCCTGAACTCGCCGCGATGGCGGTCGAATCGATCGACCCCGATTGGCTCGATTCCAGTACAGCAAAAATGTTGTTGTCGGCCTACCAAGATTTAGATTTCGAAGGTCGGGATTTGACGCTCGAGTCGTTGTTGTCGATCCTCGAAAACGAAATGTTGAAGGAACAAGTGAGTGCACTCGAGCAACGTGTGCGTCGTCGTGAAGGTCAGTCCACCCAAACGACAGCAGAACGTTACGCTGGAGTTGTTTTGCGTTACCGTGAGCGAGAATTTTCGGCAGAAAAAACGCGGCAAATCGCAAAACTCGCTTCTTCGGGATTGGCAGAAGACGAAGAGGAGGCTCTATTGAAAGAGCTGTTTGACGCGGAGCGAGCACGTCACGAAATCAAGAAGAGCTGAGCCAAAAATGCTAGCTTTTACCACCCTATCACCGAGCCAAAAGATTTTAACGCGATAGCTGTTTCCAAGTCATTTAAGGAGTCACAGACACCCGCTCAAAGCTGTTCAAGACTGTCTCGATTCAATCGTTCAAGACGGTCCCGATTCAACATGCCGCACTGTTGATGCCTTCTTCAAAGGCTCCCGCCAACGGTGACTGATCAGAGGAGCTGATCACGTGCATGTTGTGTGAAATAGGAATTTTCAATCGACCCAGACGCCAGGATTCGGCGTTTTAAAGAAAAACATGAGGTTTTCAGATGCAATTGATGGACCAAGATCTTTCTCAGCTTATCGCTCGTGGAACCAAGGATGGATTCCTAACCTACGACGAAGTCAATGCTTACCTACCGGACGAAGACGTGAATCCGGAAAAGCTCGATCGCTTGATGTTGGCGATTGAGCGTCACGGCATCCAATTGGTCGAAAAGGCGGAAAAGAAAGCGATCGTTGCATCGGGGCGAACCCCCGAGCCACGCGTCAGCGAGATGCGGTTTAGTGACGACGACGCACCGTTGGTTTCGGCGGAATTGCCCAAGGCGAGTGATGATCCCATTCGCATGTATCTGAGTCAGATGGCGGAGATCCCGTTGCTCACTCGCGAGCAAGAGATTTCGCTTGCTAAGAAAATTGAAATCACGCGTCGTCAGTACCGACGGATGTTGTTGGAATCGGACTACGCCCTTCGTAGCACGGTGGAAACACTGCATCGAGTTCACAATGGCGAATTGCCCTTTGATCGTACGATCAAGGTTTCATTGACCGAGCGATTGACCAAAGAGCAGATCAGTGCTCGCATGCCTCACAACCTGCGAACGATCGATGTTTTGATCTCGCAGAGCAAGTCGGACTTCGAGCAACTGGTACGCAAGAGTGTTTCGCCTCGTTTGAAGGCGGAGATTCGTCGTCGTTTCATTCGTAATCGACGCAAATGCTTGCAGCTCGTCGAAGAGCTTTCGCTAAGAAGTCGTCGCGTGGTGCCATTGTTGGGCCAGCTTGAAAAGATCTCGGCACGGATGACGTTCATTCGCGATCGATTGTCGAACTTGGGTGAGGATGCGATGAGCCGCGACGAAGCGGCGGATCTGAAGCAAGAGCTACGTGAGTTGATGTTCGTGACTCAAGAGAGTCCTGAGAGTCTTCGCAACCGTATGGCCAAGGCACGTCGTCACTTCGATGAATACGAAGCGACCAAGCGTCAACTCAGCAGCGGTAATCTTCGCTTGGTCGTTTCGATCGCCAAAAAGTATCGCAATCGTGGTTTGTCGTTCTTGGATTTGATCCAAGAGGGTAACACTGGGTTGATGCGGGCGGTTGATAAGTATGAGTATCGTCGTGGGTTCAAGTTCAGCACGTATGCAACGTGGTGGATTCGTCAAGCGATCACGCGAGCGATCGCAGACCAAGCCCGCACGATCCGTATCCCCGTGCACATGATCGACGTGTTGAGCAAGCTGCGGCAAACACAGAAGCGTCTGACACAAGATTTGCGTCGTGAACCGACCTATGAAGAGATTGCCTTGGCAACCGAAGTGCCATTGGAAGAAGTGCGCCGCGTGATGGACATCGGTCGGCATCCTGTCAGTTTGGATCGTCCGGTTGGCGAAGGGGAAGACAGTAGCTTCGGCGAGTTCATTCAAGGCAGTGATGACGACAATCCCGTGCGAGCGGCCGCCGGAGGCATTCTGCGTAGCAAGATCGACGAATTGTTAAAAACGTTGACCTTCCGCGAGCGAGAAATCATCCGCCTGCGTTATGGTTTGGTGGATGGCTACAGCTACACGCTCGAAGAGTGTGGCCGGATTTTCAAGGTCACTCGAGAACGCGTTCGCCAGATTGAGGCCAAGGCGGTTGCGAAACTGCAAAGTCCTTCGCGAGCGGATCGCTTGAGCGAGTTCTTGAAAACCGCTGCCTAGTCGCACGGCGTCAACCCGCTCTGCCCCGTAGCTCATCCCGGGGTTCCTAGCTTTAAACGACGGACATCAAGGTCCGTCGTTTTTTTTTGATGCTTCAGCGCTCCTGAGCGAGTCGATGAGAGGCTCGCGGCCACGGCCGGGGGCACGGCCCCGGTGGCACCGATGCGGTCGTTCCGGTGGTGTCGGATCGCACTCCAAAGCGATATGCTAACGGGGGTTCGCTCTTCTTGCTTCGGTTCTCACGGGTCTTGTCGTTATGTCTACTGGTTCGAACATCGAAATCAGCGCCCCATTGCTTCGCACGCTTCACCGGATTCACCGTCAATTGACGGATTTGCGTGGCCGGATTTCGCGGGGACCTCGCCAAATCAAGGCTGGCGAAGCGATGGTGCTTAAGGTCCAAACGGACATGGATGATCTGCAGCAGAAACTCAAAAAGGCGAAGATTGCTTCGGACGAAAAACAGCTTCAGCTGCGGTCGCGCGAGGCCCGGATCGAGGAAATTAAAGTCAAGTTGAACACCGCGTCGAGCAATCGAGAATTCACGACGTGGAAGGAACAGATCGCGGCGGACGAGCAGGCCAATAGTGTGCTCAGTGACGAAATTCTCGAAGGGCTCGAGTCTCTCGATGAACTCGAAGCCGAGTTGAAGGCCCTCAAGTCCGAGCTGGAAAAGCAGGAATCAGAGCACGAGCAACGGGTGCAAGAGGTGCAAGCGAAGATGGAGTCGCTGCGTGGTGAGTTGGCACGAGTCGAAAACGAGCTCGTCGAAACCGAAAAGCAGATTCCCAGTGCGGTGCGAGCCGATTATGACCGGCTAACAAAGTCCAAAGGCGAAGAAGCATTGGCGCCGATCGACGGCGATTCGTGTGGTGGTTGCTATCAAACGCTGACGACCCAGGTGATGAGCCAATTGCAGCTATCGCGACTGGTTCGTTGTCCTAACTGTAACGCGTTCTTGTACTTACCTGAAAATCGCCGCGTAACCTAGTTACCATCCATGCACCGATGGCCCAGGGGGCATGCTCTTCCGGCGAGGGGGACGTTTCCGTTGCGCGGGCGGGTGAGAGTGCGTCTCACGGAGCAGTCCCAATGGAGCGAGGATTTTTCTGTTAGTGGGGCGGTTGGCGGGAGGAAATTAAAAAAATGCAAATTTTTTTTGTCCGATTCCTGTGCCGGTATCACCCTCGTTTTCGCCGTCGCGCAAGGGTTGAAGGCGGTTTTTACCTCCATTTTTGAGTGAATTTCGCATGCACATCGTTGGTATTGTGGGAGCTCCGGCGGGAGGGAAATCAACCGTTGCCCGCTATCTACAGGAGCTCGGGGCGACCTGGGTCAATGCGGACCTAATCGCTCGCGAGGTGCTCAATCGACCGCAGGTGGTGGCGAAGTTGGCGGAGCGATTTGGCGCCGAGATTGTCGATCATGAGGGGCAAATCAACCGATTGCGACTGGCTGCGTTGGTTTTCGGGGATGACGATGCGAGTCGCGCCGCATTAAACTATTTGGAGTCACTGACCCATCCGTCGACTCGCAACGAAATCCAAGAACAAATCCGGCAATCGGAGGCCCAGGGCGTCCGAGTTTTGGTTCTCGATGTTCCGCTTCTATTCGAATCCAAGTGGGATCGAGCTTGTGACGAGATCTGGTGCGTCGATTCGCCGTGGGCAGATCGGCTCAAACGAGCGGAGGAGCGGGGTTGGGATGCAGCTCAGCTCTCCAAACGCGAATCCAACCAACTTTCGATAGAAGAAAAACGTAGGCTTAGCCACCGCGTGATCTACAATGATGGATCCCTCAGCGATCTCCACGAGCAAGTTCGGTTGATCTACAGTAAGATAAATGATTGCAGTGGAGAGTCTTCCGAGGATTCACACGGTCGTGGTCTGGGGAATTCCTGAATCCGCCCTGAATCCGCCCTGAATCCGCCCTGAATCCGCCCTGAATCCGCCCTGCGTCTGAGTTCACTTTTCCCGCCTCAACGTCACTTCTGCTAACTCTTTTCCTTGCGACCTTTCCCCTTCCTTCCACCCTCTTTTCCTACCTTCCTTCCTGCTCATCCCGCGTGAGCGCGGTCTAATCATCATGCAATCCAATCGGCCATCTCGTGATCGCGATAATCGCGGCTCTAACGACAATAAGGGTCCGCGCGAGTATCGAAATTATCGGCAGCAAAACCATCGTCCTCGGCATCCCGATAAGGAGGTCGATCAGCGTATTCGGGAACTGGATGCGGAGCGCGATCCGCTCTCGTTGCCCGAGGAAATCGTTAGCGAAGCGAACAAGAGTGGCGAGAAGGTAGGGATCCCAAGCGGCGAACAAGATGCCCCTCCGTTGAACATCGCTCAGTTGCAACAGATGCCTTACGAGGCGCTGACTGCGATGGCCGAAGCCGGAGGGATCGCCGAGGTCAGCGGCGGAGGAAAGCAGGAGCTGATCTTTTCGATCCTGAAGCATCGAATGAAGGTCAACGGATTGATGTTCGGTGAAGGAACGCTGGAGATCTTGCCCGATGGGTTTGGCTTCTTACGAAGTGCGCAATACCACTACGTTTCCTGTCCTGACGACATTTATGTTTCACCGAGCCAGATCCGTCGATTTGGGTTGCAGACGGGCAGTCACGTCGCGGGGCAAATTCGTCCTCCCAAGGAAAACGAACGTTACTTTGCCTTGCTGCGAATCGAAGCGATCAATCGTCGTGATCCGATGACGCGGCAAGCTCAAATTCCGTTTGATGAGTTGACGCCACTGCATCCCGATCACCGCATCATGATGGAGCACAGTAGCAAAGAACTGAGTACGCGCGTCGTCGATATGTTGACTCCCGTCGGCTTTGGTCAGCGAGGTTTAATTGTCAGTCCGCCGCGAGCGGGCAAGACCATTCTGATGCAACAATTGGCACGGGCGGTGCTGAAGAATTATCCCGAAGCGTATGTCTTTGTGTTGTTGATCGACGAGCGACCCGAAGAGGTCACGGACATGGAACGCGAGGTCCGCGGTCCTCAGTGTGAGGTGATTAGCAGCACCTTTGACGAGCCTGCTCAGCGGCACATTCAAGTCGCTCAGATGGTGATCGAAAAAGCCAAGCGCATGGTCGAAGCGGGTACCGATGTGGTTATCTTCTTGGACTCGATCACGCGTTTGTCGAGGGCTCACAACAGCGAAGGGGAATCGACCGGCAAACTGCTCTCCGGAGGGTTGGATGCTGGCGCGCTGCAGAAGCCGAAGGCATTGTTCGGCTCGGCACGGAAGGTGGAGGAAGGGGGATCGCTAACGATCTTGGCCACCGCCCTTGTCGATACCGGAAGCCGAATGGACGATGTGATCTTCGAGGAATTCAAGGGAACGGGGAATTTGGAAATCGTGCTCGACCGCTCGCTGGTCGATCGCCGGATTTGGCCCGCCATCGATATCAGCCGTAGTGGCACCCGTCGTGAAGAGATGTTGATGGACCCCGAAGAATATCGCCGTATTTCAGCGATCCGCCGAGCTTTGGCTGAGCTATCGCCAGCCGACGCGATGCAAAACTTGATTTCTCAACTTGTAAAAACCCAGAATAACGCCGAATTTTTGATGAGTCTTAAGGATGTCGATTGAACTTAGTGGAGTGGACGGTCAGTTGCCTCAGGGGAAAATCGCGATCATCGCGAGCCGCTACAACGAATCGATTTGCGATTCCTTAGTCAAGGCTGCTGAAAACACGCTGTTGGAGGCTGGCTATGGCGCGGCAAGCATTGTGATCGTGCGGGTCCCCGGAGCTTGGGAATTGCCGCTCGTGGCTGCACAATTGCTGAAGCAACGTAAATGGCTTGCGGTGGTAACGCTGGGGTGCGTGATCAAGGGCGAGACGACGCATGACGAGCACATCAACCGTGCCGTCAGCGAGGCATTGATGCGGTTGTCAATCGAAACAGGTTCGCCAATTGGGTTCGGTTTGTTGACCTGCAACACGGTTGAGCAAGCGCTTCAACGCAGCGGCGGCAACGTCGGCAATAAAGGCGAAGAGGCCGCTGCCGCCGTACTGGAAATGCTCCGACTCGAGCAAAAGCTTTAAGTGCTGGGGAACATTCTGATTTTCTCTGGCTGCGTTAATCGTTGCTAATCAAGCTTCCCCACCATGTTGGATTCGGGCTCCAGTCCGGTTCCAGCATCTTGGCATGCGAACGCTCGAGTTTTTGCTTGCCCGTTGTTTGGATTTGCATGAACTTCTGTTCGGTTTTCGCGGGATCGTAGCGTGGGTCGGGTTCGGGAAACTTAGCGTTCACGCCCTGTAACCAATCGAGAAGTTGTTTTTGCATCCGCGCGGTTCTTATCGGCATGGCGAGCGAAAGATCGCTTTGCTCGGAGGGGTCATCGGCGAGGTTGTAAAGTTCGTTTCGCCCGTCCTCGTAGTAATGGATGAGTTTCCATTGTCCCAGTCGGATTAGCGAGCTCGGCTCTCCGCCTTGGTTGTCATAGTGCGGGTAGTGCCAATACAGCGGCCGCGGAGCAATGGATTCACCTTTCATTAGCGGCACCAAGCTAGTCCCACCCACGTGTTGCTGCCGCTCGAGCGGCAGGCCACACAATTCGAGCAGCGTGGGGAAGAAATCCGCTCCGGTGACCGGCGTCTCGGATGTCGATCCGGGAGTGATCCGTTGCGGATAGCGAATGTAGTACGGCTCGCGGATTCCCCCTTCCCATTGTCGTCCTTTGCCGCCCCGAAGCGGCAGGTTGCTGGTGGCGTAGGCGTCGCCCGACGAAACACCACCGTTGTCGCTGGTGAAGATCACGATCGTTGAATCACGTAGCCCTTTGCGGTCGAGCGTTGCTAGGACGTCGCCGACTGCATTGTCGAGCGACTCCATCATCCCGGCGTAGACCGGGTGATCTTGGATTTGACGAACGGGTAGGGTACGGTCGATGCGGAAACGGCTTTGCTCAGGTTTTAGCGCGGGGGCTTTGTCTCGATACTTCTTCCAAAGTGCTTGTGAAGTTTGCACCGGTGCGTGGACGCTATAGAACGACAGCATTGCAAAAAAGGGTTGGTCTCGTTCTTGCTCGATGAAATCGGAGGTCTCCTTGGCAAGTCGTTGCGGCAGCGACTCGCCTGCGGGGCCATCGTTCATTTTGGGGTTATTGAATGGAGCAAAAAAGCCTCCCGGAGGGCTGCCGGCGTGATGGCCACCCACGTTGATGTCATACCCGTGATCGGTAGGCAGCGACCCTTCACCGCCGAGGTGCCATTTCCCCGCAAAGAACGTTCGGTACCCCGCCTGACGCATTGCTTCGGCAATCGTCGTGTCTTCGGCGGGCAGCGCGTGGGCGTACTCCGCGGGTAAAAGCCGATCGTTGCGGTTCCACTTCATCCCTGACGCAGCGCCAATCCAATTGGTCACGCCATGGCGGGCGGTGAATTTACCAATCTGGATGCTGGCTCGCGATGGGCTGCAGACGCGGCTGTTTGCATAGCCGTGGGTGAATCGCATGCCATCGCGAGCGAGTTGGTCGATGTGCGGCGTCTCGTAAAACGTGCTGCCTTCGATCGAGAGATCGTGAAGACCGAGGTCGTCGACAAGGATGAACAACACATTGGGGCGGTTAACGTCGCCCGCAAATCCCAATCGAGTCGCCAGTAGCAGGCCAAGGCAAATCGCAAGTGTTCGCATGATGAATTCGCCGCAGGTTGGTGTCAGGGGCATTTCTACACAGCGGACACAAATGTAGCGTTTACTTCAGCAGTTGGCGAATTCGATCCACCAAGGTGGAGGGGGCATCGTGGCTGTACGTGATTTGTTCGGCTTGCTTTGTTTTCAGTAGCTTCAATTGGCATTGCCCTTCGTTCCACTCGTTGCCGCCGGCGATGATCGCCATTTCGAAGCCATGGTTGTCGGCGTACTTCAGCTGGGCTCCGAGCTTTTTGGCTTCGGGGTAGACTTCGGTGCCGATTCCTGCGGCTCGCAAGTTGCTGGCAAGTCGTAGGTAGTCGTCGCGATAGGCTTCGTCAAAGTAAGCAACAAAAACCGACGCGGGGGTGGAGACGGTCGGCAGCAAGTTCAATTGCTCCATCGCGGCGATCAAACGATCCAGACCAAGCGAGGCACCGATCCCAGGCAGGTGTTGTTTGGTGTACAGTTCGGCCAAGTTGTCGTAGCGTCCGCCGCTACAAACGCTACCGATGGCGGGCAGATCATCGAGCACGGTTTCAAAAATCACGCCGGTGTAGTAATCCAGCCCGCGGGCGATCGAAACGTCCAATCGTAGTCGGCGGCTGGGCACGCCCGATGCGAGCGCTCCTTCGTAAATGTTTTTAAGTCGTTCGATGCCCTGGGCCGCTTTCTCGTTGCCGCCGGTGATCTCGTGGAGTTTGGCAAAAACCGTATCTGCTTCACCGCTGCACTCGGCAAGCTGCAATACCGCCTCGGCTTGTTCGCTGTCGATCTCGGCGGTGCTGACCATTTCCTCGATCGTTTTCTCGCGACCGATTTTGGTCAATTTGTCGAGACTACGCAGCACCGGCACGCTGCGATCGGCCAAGCCGAGGTGATCGAGCAGACCGGTCAGGACGGCGCGGTTATTGATGCTGATTGTGAAGCGATCAAAACCAATCGTTTCGAGCAAGTTGTTGATGACCGCGACGGCTTCGATATCGGCCAACACGGACTCGGTTCCAATGGTGTCGAAATCGCATTGGATGAATTCGCGGTAGCGACCCGCTTGAGGGTTCTCGCCACGCCACACCGGAGCGATGTGGTAGCGTTTGAACGGTGTCCCCAGGGTGCCAATATGCTGGGCCGCAAATCGCGCCAGAGGAACGGTCAAGTCGAATCGCATTCCCACGTCGCGTTTGCCGTTGTCTTTGAAGCGATAGATCTGGCGGTCGGTCTCGTCGCTGCCCTTACCGGTTAGGATCTCCAAATGCTCCAGCGTCGGCGTGTCGATCGGTGCGAATCCGAAAGACCGAAATACCTCACGCGCCGTTTGCATGAGTTGCTCACGGGGGATCATGACCGCAGGGAGGTAATCGCGAAAACCTTTAAGTGTTCTTGGCTGGATGAGCGACATGGTTTGGATTGATTCGGATTAAGTTTGGGAGCCGTCTGTGTTCGCCAGACGGTGGTTGTAACAAAAGATTTTGTGGGAATTCGGCGCCGATGTTGCGACTACGCAATCACGGGCAACGATGTGGGGCGACGACTTCGCAACCAGTCTTGCTCCTTTCGGTCGGGCTCCGGAAATTGAGGCCCGAACATTGCGTCGGCATATTCGTCAATTTGTTCCGGAGTCTCGAAGTATTTTTCGTAGCACCAATCGTCTTCAAATTCGCATTCGTCGGTGGTGTAGTCCCGGCAAATTTGAGGGCGAGTTTCGTAGATGCCGCAGCGATAGTCGTCTTGTAAGTGTTTGCAGGTGCTGTAGACGAGCAAGTACCATGTTTCCCCCTCAACGAAGATCGTTGCCCCAGGGTGCACGAGGTACCAGCGGATGAAATCGAAATCTCGTCGATCGACCGGTTCGTCAATGGGCAAGGCAAAATAGTGGCAACATTTCGCGGTGCATTGTTCACACAGGTTGGCTCCTGCGGGAAATTGGCTGCGTCGTTTCCCGGTCGGAATTTGGATGCTGGGGCTCACTCGGGAGAATCTCCTCACGGATATGGTGTTTCGTTCTCGCTGCTCGATGCTGTAGAAACTACCAAAGCATCGATTGTTCAACAAAGCCCCTAGATTTGGTAAGGGCGTGTTTTAGGATAGTTCGGCTTTTAGCAGCCCTTGGGCTTTTGGAGAGATTAACCTGTGGAAGTTGTGATTACCGCACTGGGGCCCGATAACGTGGGTTTGGCCGATCCGATTATTCATCATGTCACCGGGCGTGGGGCTCGGATCGCCGAAATCCAGATGTACGACCACGACGAAGAGCATCTGTTCGCGATGCTGTGCCGGATCGATATTCCCGAAGCGGAATTCGATGGATTGTCCGACGCCATGCGTCAAATCGGTGAAGTGACGGGGCTTGCGATTCGTGTTTGGAGCAGTGAACGACGCGCCTCGCGGCCTCGCTTGGCGGTCTGTTGCACCTACCTTGAACACACCCCACGAGCCATTCTGCAGGCGGTCAAAGAGGGCACCATCAAAGCCGACGTCCCCGTGCTGATCTCGAATCGCAAAAAGCTCGCTCCCTTGGCCGAGGAGTTCGGGGCCGCGTTTGAGATGATTGGTGATGAGAATGGTGTTTCTGACGATGCTCAGATGGCCACGCTGCTCGACCGTTACGAAATCGACTATGTCATTTTGGCACGCTACATGCGAATCTTGCCCCCTGCGACGTGTTGGCAATTTGCCGGGGGACGAATTATCAATCTCCATCATGGATTGCTGCCCGGATTTCCAGGGTTTCGCCCTTATCATGATGCCTATGCCGCGCGGATGTTGACGTTCGGGGCAACGTGTCACTTCATTATCCCCGAACTCGATGCGGGGAACCAAACGATCAATCAACGCACCTTTTCGGTAGCCCCAGGGACCAAGCTCAACGAGGTGATCGACATCGGACAAACGGAGAACGAGCCAGCGTGTCTAACCGAAGGGGTTCGCCGCGTTGTCGATCGCGAAGTCTATTTGCATTTTCATCGCGTTGTCGCCCGCAATCGTTAAGTTAACGGGGGATTGGCTTCCAGCTTGGGTGACGCTCAGGAGGGTCTCCGTTTAGCTTGCGTCCTCGGGTTGCGGTCGGAAGTAGGGTCGTCGGTACGTAATGGAAACGCCGTCGCCTATGGCTCGTTGCTAATCACAGTGACGTTGCTGATCGTGGTGAAACGTGCGGATACGAGTTGGCATCCTGTTCCCAAACGCAGCAAGTGAAAAATGGAATTTAGGGGGGGCCGTTTGACGGCCATGTCGAGGTTGTGGAGATCTCGATGCCAAGGTTGCTCGAAGACGTTGTTTGCGTTCGTTAACGCCGAGGTGTTCCGCTCGCACGAAGGTGGTCGGCAACTCGCCACAATGATCGCGGTTCTCCAACGCGAGTGGCGACCGCCTCATCAGCTTGCAGACACATTCCAGTGCACCACCACCGTCTTGCACTTGCGATCGGCATGACGAATCGCTTGGCAAGAGGTGTCATCGCAAAATCGTAAAGGAAGTCGCGATGACTTTGGGTTGCGCGGATCGCACCTGCCGGAGGCTATTGTGCAGGGGGCTACTACTGCGCACGGTGGCTGTGATTCTCAGCAGGACGAAGCATCGACTCGGGCAGTTCGAGCGTTTTCGCTCGATCACCCCAGTGTTTTTCGATGAACGCATCGCGTCCAGACTTGTAACGGTAGAAGTCGTACTTGATCAAACTCTTGGAGTGGTAGTCCTGGTGATACGCTTCGGCAGGCCAAAACTTCTGCTCCGGTTGGACCGCGATCGCCAACTTTTTGTCGAACACATGCATGTCGTCTACCGCCTTGATGACTTTTTCAGTCACCTTCTTCTGGCGATCGTTCTGGTAGTACACCACGGGGCGGTAAGGGTGGCCGCGATCGACGAACGAGCCGTTAGGGTCGGTCGGATCGCTATGCTTAATCAACCATTCGACCAGGCCTGCGAAGTTCACCTTTGACGGATCATAAGTGATCTTAACGACTTCGATGTGTCCTCGAGCGGCATAGGTTGCATACGTCGGATTTCGCGACCTGCCACCGCTGTAGCCGGACACAACGTCCGTCACGCCAGGCAGTTTTTCAAAATCGGATTCGACGCACCAGAAACAGCCGCCACCGAGGATCGCGGTATTGTCTTCGGCGGTGCCTTCGCCTTCGCCGATGCTTTGGGTGGAAACATGCCGCATTTCTACCGGTTCATTGAGGGGCACCGGCTCGGTTTGGCAGCCCGCAAACACGAACAGCACCGCTAAGGAGACATATCTCTTCGTTTGCACAAACACTCAAGATCTCCGTTTTGACTGGGCATTCGTTTTGACTAGGCATTGGTTGTCGTCGTTGGACTGGCCAGAGTCCAGACGCAGCGCCAATCTCGATGTCCGGCGACACAGGCTACGGGAAGATGGGGCACCCAAAATGCTACCGCCGACCTGACGCTTCCGATGCCTCTCATGATCCGATGCCTCTCATGAACTGGGCGGTATCCAATGACGGGTGCAAAATCCAATAACGGGAGCAAATCTTGAGCCGGTTTTTTGGGGTCGATTGGACTTTCATGGTCCGGTGTATCGGTACGGCTGGTGAATCGGTACGCGTTTTGCGGCTTTATTCTCAATAGCGCTCGTCGCCGAACGCTTCGTCGCGATCGTCGAAATGTTTGGCGGCTTTCTCTTCAGGTTCGGCACTCGATTTGCTCAGTCGTGTGTCCACTGGTTCGACTCGATGACGCAAAGGATCGCCGAATGTTAGAAAAAAAAAGGCCCGAAGAAAGTGACTCAGACGTACCTCCTAGCGAACGCGGCAAAGGTGAGAATATGCCCTTGGACGAACGCTCACCGGACAGTGTGTTTGGGATTGTGGGACTAACGTATTTGCTGGTCCTGTTGCTTGTTGTCTTAGGGTTGGCATTGTGGATGTATCGATAGGGCAAACCACCAACGGAGAAACGATCATGCATGCGGCGTGTTTAGTTGCAGAATACGAGTCCCACAAAGGGGCAAAGATTGGTTTAGAAGTACTCCGAAAGTTTGACTTTCATGCCGATGCGGTTTCGGTTTGTTGGCGAGGGCATGTTAAAGCACTGGAGAAAGTGCATCGCAGTGACGAGGAGGAGGATAACTACGGCGCGGAAAAATCGATGGGCATCGGTGCCGCGATCGCCGCTCTCGCTGGCACTCCTTTGGCGGTTTCCTCCATCATGGGGCCGATCATGATCGCTGGGCCGTTGGCAGCGGCGGCTGGCGGAGCAGCGCTGGCTGCAATGGCATCCGAAGGAGACTCCCTTTCAACTTTGCACCACTCCTCCTCCGACCGTGTGGACTCACGGGGTTTGTTTGCGATGGCGAATCACTACGGGATCAACTCGCACAAGGCTGAGCACTACGAAGAGCGAATCCGTAACGGTGGGATCTTGATCATTGTCACAAGCACACCTCCTCGATTGGACGAAGCACAGCGAGGGTTGAAAACCACCAATCCCGCCAGCCTGCAGCGGTTCGCATATCGCCCCGCGGCCAATGCAGGGGAATAACGCGAACGTGTCGGCGTGCTCCACCGGTACGGGACTGTTTCAAGTAGAATGAATCGCTAGATGCGTTAACGCCAGACGTTCGCCAGCTCACGCGCATCATCGATGCGCGCCTTTGGCTCACCGAAGTCAACCGTGTTGTCGATGCCAACGTCAGACGCGCCCGTATCCCCGATGATCCGTATTCCCCGATGATCCGCATCCCCGATGGAACGATCGGCGGTATTTGGAGCTGACGGGGATTTGGGATTCGTCTCATGGCAAGGCAACTTCCTTGCCACAGTCTACTCGTGTCGCAACGCTTCGATCGGATTCATGCGTGCGGCGCGGATTGCGGGATAGAGCCCACTGATCAAACCCACCGCAACGGCGATCAAGACTGCTAACGGAATGGTGCCGTAGACGATCGTGGGTTCCGCTTGGCGAATCGCATCGGGTAGCGCCGCAAACTTGTCGGGAAAGCCTGTCTGGACTCCCCACATCATCGTGCTGTACATCGCGGGGCCGAGGAATCCAAGCAAGATCCCCAGCGTAGCGCCGGCGAAACTAAGCACGAGTGTTTCCGCCAAAAATTGACGGACGATGTCTCCGCGTTTTGCACCTAGGGCGCGTCGAATTCCAATCTCGCGAGTGCGTTCGGTTACGCTGGCTAACATGATGTTCATGATCCCGATGCCACCGACGATCAAGGAGATGCAGGCGATCAAGATACCAATTCCGAGGAACATGATGCGCAAGTTTCGGGCTTGTTCAAGTAGTTCCAAGGGGACAACCACCGCGATGTCGTTGGCCGACGCGTGTTTGGGTTCGAGCAGGTATTCGATCATGGCGGCGGTGCTGCGAACTTGATCGACCCGTTCGACTTGCAGGGTGATTTGGTTCAGTTCCATGATCTCGACTTGGAACTGGCCGCTTCGCCGCGTCACGATGGTATCGCCGACCCGTTTGCGGAGCGTTTGAATGGGGATGTAAATGTCCGCCGAGAAATCTTGAGAATCGAGCGATCCTCCGACCGCCGCGGAAGGATTGCGAGCTTCGAGCACTCCGACGATCTTGAAAAAATCGGAGCTCTCAGGCACGTAGACACGTTTGCCGAGCGGTTCTTCGTACGGGAACAAACGGTCCGCGACCCCAGCGGAAATGACACACACGGTCGCCGAGCGCAGACCATCGGCGTCGGACAAGAAACGTCCCCCGTTGCTACGGATCTTCAAATGGTTGATCTCATCGTAGAGCGGGGTGCAGCCCACCAAGCGACCATCGATCATCCGGTCTCGGAAGCTGAATTGACGTCGGATTTCGCGGATCGGAATTGCCGCTTGGACGGTTGGGACCGTTCCCAGGATCAAATCCAAATCGCTGCGCAATAGGCCGTATTTGCTGGCTGACATCCCCGTCATTTTTTCATCGGGCGGTTTGACGCTGCGGACGATGATCGTGTTGGCACCGAGCGATTCAATTTGCTTTTGAACTTGATCGCTCGCCCCTTGGCTGATCGCCGTTAAAACGATCACCGCCCATACGCCAATCAAGATCCCCAGCATCGTCAGACCGGTTCGCAACGGGTGCAGCGACAGGCTTTTGATTCCCAGTTGCCATGTTCTTAGCCAAAGCATGGTTATGACTGCCTTGCTAGAAGTTGGAGCACATTTTCATGCTGGGTTGCGCGTGCCGCCGCACGGGTTTCTTCACTGATGATTTCGTCGCGATCAAGCATGCCGTCTTTTAATCGGATGACTCGTTTTGCACGTTCGGCAACATCGTCTTCGTGAGTCACCAAAATGATCGTTCGGCCTTCGTTATTTAGCTCATCGAAAATCCCGAGAATTTCTTCGGTGGTAACGGAATCCAGGTTACCGGTCGGTTCGTCGGCGAGGATAAAGAAAGGATCGTTGATCAGACTTCTCGCGATCGCAACGCGTTGCTGCTGACCTCCCGAGAGCTGGGAAGGCCGATGCCCTAATCGATCCGCCAACCCGACGCGGGCCGCCATTTTTT
The DNA here is from genome assembly GCF_007860095.1 of Novipirellula galeiformis. Taxonomy (NCBI): domain Bacteria; kingdom Pseudomonadati; phylum Planctomycetota; class Planctomycetia; order Pirellulales; family Pirellulaceae; genus Novipirellula; species Novipirellula galeiformis. The sequence continues at coordinate 247,088 of NZ_SJPT01000008.1, forward strand.
TCGCCCGTTCCAACTCAGTGGCACCGAGGCGGCCTTGGTAATAGAGCGGGACTTGGATGTTTTCAACGACGCTCAATTGTTGGATCAAGTTGTAGGATTGGAACACGAATCCAATCCGTTGGCTGCGAATATCGGCAAGTTGGTCATCGGTCAACGTGATGATGTCATCGTCCCCTAACAACAGGCTGCCGGAGGTGGGTTGGTCGAGGCAACCGAGCAGGTTCAAGAGGGTACTTTTTCCACTTCCCGAGGGGCCCATGATCGCTACATAGTCGCCTTCGGGTACGTCAAAGGAGACACCACGCAGCGCTCGCACTGTCTCGCTTTTCAGTACGTACTCTTTTTTTAAGTTGCGGATTGACGTTGCCATCCGTCGCGTTGGCTCGCTCGCCACATCGATGGGCACCGTTTGAGCCGAGTAGGCATCCTTCGTGCTCATCGCGGTCCTCCGCCCCCTTGTGACATGCGTTTCCGCATCGATTCGGTTAACTCGGCTTGGGTGACGCTGCCATCACCATCGGCGTCCGCTTCGCTAATCGAGCTGCGGCGTCGCTCATCGTCCACGCCGTCAATTTCTTCTTTGGAAAGCTTGCCGTCGCCGTTGCGGTCGGCTTGTTCGATTCGCATCTTCGCGATCGTTGCAGGATCGGGACGCCCGCCTTCGGGGCCCGCTGCGCCACCACCCTGTTGAGGTCGCCCTCCTTCGGGTCGCCCTCCTTCAGGTCGTCCTCCTTCTCGGGGGCGACGACCGGCTTCGGGCGGTGCATCCTGGTCTGGCGTTGTGGCCTCCGAAGCGGTTCTCGCGGCCGCATCCTTAGCACGGTCGGCTGCGATTTCACGCATGTCGCTGTTGTCGCTCAGCTCGAGTTCTGGCAAATCCATGAGGGTCAAGTACGAACGTAGGTTCAAAACCACGGTCTCACCGGGCTCAAGCCCCTTGGTGATGCATGCCATCGTGTCATTGGTTGCGCGAATGGATACTTGACGCGTCTCAAACGACTGGGGCCCTGTTTGTACGAGCGAGTACATTTTACCGCCGTGTTCGTACAAGCCTTGGATCGGAATTTGAATGGCGTCAGGGATTTGTTCGACAAAAATTTGCACCTCCGCAGTCATGCCGGTGCGAATGTTATCCGGGGGCTCAATGATCTCAACCCAAGTCCCATATTCCTTGATCGACGAGCTGAAAAAACTGCTGGGTTCGGCGTAGCGATTGACTTTGACGACCGCACCACGCAAACGCAGGTCGGCCACCGATTCGACGGAAATCTTCGCGGGCATTCCAGCGGAGATCAGCGTAATTCGGGACTCGTTGATTTTGCATTTGACTTGCATTCGGGTTGGATCGGGCAAGCGAATGATCGCTTGACGTTCGCGGACGGTCGCACCGGCCTCGACCACGAACTCCGCATTGCCGCCACGCGAACTGTAGCGATTCGCGTGAACGACGACGCCATCCGACGGAGCGACAATGACGCAATTGTCTATTTGTCTTTGGACGTCCGCCAATTCCTGGCGTTCTTCGGACAACTCGCTTTCGACAGCGGCAAGTTTCGCCTTGGCTGCTTCGATATCGCTGTCAAACTGGACCAACATTTTTCGCTTGGTCAGATCTCGCAAAACTTGCAGTCGCCCCTCGGCCGAATCGAGCTTGTTGTGAGCGTTGGCAACAGCATACTTGTCCGCGTCGAGCTGCAGCGATTTAATCAGCCCCTTGGCGACGAGTCGCTCGCTGCTTTGCAGCGCCAATTGGTTTTGGAGAAGCTCTTGCTCGGCGATCGCCTTTTCACTCAAAATCGCCTTTTCTTCGGTTTTGAAGACCCCCTCAAGGTACTCCTCACGGGCGATCGTCGCTTGCTCCACCATCGCGCGAGCGGTCGCCACATTGGCCTCCGCCGTGATCACTTGAATTCGGGATTCTTTGAACGTCAGTTCAAGTTGAGAAGCGTCAAGTTCAACCAGTTTTTCACCAGCGGAAACCCGAGTCCCCTCATCAATGACCCATAAAATCGGGGTGCCTCCACCATTTCCACGCGATTCGACCTTGCAGGTCACTTCGATGTTGCTGCTGCTTTCGATTTCGCCCTGTTCTAAAACAATGTGGTCAAACGGAGCGGTGGTGACCTCGGCGACAATCAAATCCTTGGTCGAAATGCTCGCACTACGATTGGTCAGGTAGGAGTAGGCAAACCACCCCGTTGTCGCCGCAATCGCCAGGAATACGAGAAATCCGGCGAGCAAGCTCCCACGTCGATGGCGGGCCGAAGCCAAGCGTGAAGCACGTTTCATCATTGCGAACAGGTGGGAAAGAGAGGGGAATGGGCGTGTCACCAGCCCCGCTTAGCACGGGGGCCCGCGTAAAACGGGGGCACTGTTTAAACCGCGGCAAGGGGCGAAGGTATCGCCGCATCGCAGAATTCAACCTCTTTATTGTACTCAAGCGTCAAAATAGCGGTCCGCTTCAATCTGATAATTCGCGGGAATCTTCTCCGCGATTTGTTCGGGAAATAGCGAATATCGTGGATGGATCTCGACTTTCACACCCTCAGCCACCTGCGCTCCGGCCGCTTCAAGCCAACGTCGGTGTTGGGCCACCATCGCAGCTTTCGCCAAAGCGGGGGTATCATTCTCGGCGCCATCGGCATTTTTGACTGGCGCAAATCCCTCACTCGGCAGCACTTCGACAACGAAGGCATTGTTCGCACTGGGTAGCAAATCGAAAATGAATTTCTCGAATTTAACCGCATTGGGCTCGCTGGGCTCCACCAGTGTTTGCTGAGAATTCAGATAAGGGACCTTTTTCAAGGCGCGATGAAACGGTAGCGATCCGGCGTCCTGGCTGACTCGGCACAGGAATTCGACATCGATCACATGCACGCCAATGCTGCCTGCCCACAACTTGAATTGGCCGTCGGCGTCGGTCGCCTCGGCGGCTGATTGGGGTAGATCGCTGTACTCGATCACTTGGACTACGCCATTGGCCAAAGCAATGATCCCCACTTTCTCTAGCGCATAGCGTTTGCGAATCACCTGTGTCGTCATCTCGCTTTGCGCCAGCAAATGGTGACCAATCAGCGTCGGGTCACCAACGTTGACCAAGGGGTTGTCGACTTGGAAATAAGAGAGGCATTGGATGCCGCGTTTTTTAGCGTCCTCCAGACAACCGCTGCGAGCGAGCGCGCCCACCGTGCCGCCGTGACCATCGGGGCTAAGGGCTAGCGAACTTTTCGAGGTCATCAATAATTTACCGGAACTCGCATCCACGGCCGGCATCGTTCCTTGCCGAAAAATCCGCACATTCTCCGGTGCTAGGCCAAGGTAGTCATTGTCTTGAAAATAGGCTCGTGTTTCGGCGTCCGTTGCATCGCTGGTCATGATGTAGAACGGAATGGCCACGCCGTACATGTTGCCGATCGCCAGCAATCGATCTGCAAAGATTTGGAATAGCGTCCGATTCGAGATCGGGCCCAGCGGGAACATGCCTTTGGGAAGGTCGAAGCCTAAACGCGTGCCTTGGCCACCTGCGACAAGGATGGCTCCGACTTGGCCGGCTCGCAGTGCCGCCTCGCCGCGCTCTCGGGCTTGGTCGACCGTCCACTCCGCTCCGCTGCCATCGGCGCGAACCGAGGGGGGGGTTACCGCGTTTTGCGCCAGCGAGTCGAAGTCAATTTTCTCGTCCGCACCGGCAACTAGAGTTGCAAGAGTTTGCAAATCGATGTCCTCGATCTGTGCCTTCAAGTTTTGACGCTCGCTCTCGGAAAGTTCATCCCAGAATTGCAGGACATGCTCTTGAGAAAATTGAGCGAGTTTCGATTTCAAAGACTCGATATTCATTTTATGGAAGCAGGCAAAAGGAAGAGACGGGGAAGGGGGTGCTATGCGGGACGTTGACGGGGCAGCGGCCGCTAGTCAGCGAGCCGGTCGGGGTGAATCCCACCCAAATCGGCGGTGTACGCCAACACAAACCATGTGAAACCATGCAAACCTTAGACCGCTAACGCGAGAAATTCCATCCGGTATTCTCGTAACGCTCCTGACACAATGCATCGATGCGCTCTTGAGGAAGGCTCTCGTTCCACGTTTGGTGACCACCAAACACATCGATCAGGTCCGTTTTTAATTGCACGGGATCGACGTTGATATTTGTAATGAACTCGGCGTGTGCTCGTTCGGCACGGTAATCGGGTTGACGTGGCGCGTAACAAAGGCAGCGTGCAACGGTCGCTAGGTCAGCGTCGTACAGTAACGTGCCATGGTACAGCAAGTGATTCCGAGCCATACGCATGCTGTTTCCCGAGAACTTGCGATTGGCGAACGTCAAATCGCATGTGCCTTGAAATTGAGCCGTTTCCTCGGCGTCGCTAAATTGTCGATTCACCGCCGTTTGCAAATGTTGCATGACGAATTGGTGAGTCACATCAATTCTGGCCAAGGCGGGACGCAGGCTCAGGTCGAGCACCACGCTATACATTAAACATCCCGGGCCACCGACGACCGTCGCTCCTCCGCTGCAACGACGGAAAATTGGAATCGCTTGGATGCGGCAAAAATCAACGTCCACCTCATCGTTGACGCGCGAGGATCGTCCCACGATGACGGTGGGGTGATCGAATTCCCAGACGCGGATGAACTCAGACGCTCCTGCTTCGCTCGACGTGCGCTCTTCCGCGATCAGAAGTAACGCTTCGTCCAACGCAAGTTGATGCGCAGCCTGGGTGAGAGTAAAAGGAACAGTCCGCATTCGTTTTTAGTCTCCGCGTAGCGATTCAAGGAGTGGCATTTTTGCGACTTGGCGTACCGCTAATAATCCTGCGAGTAACCCGAAGACAACAATGCCTAGGACAATGAGTAGAGGTTCGATCCACGGTGGATTGATGCCGCTTAACCAGCCATAGGGCAACACGGCGAGCATTGCACAGCTCGATCCACAGCCAATGCCGATCAGCAGCAGGATTGCGGTTTCTTGCAACACGATCGCCGACAAGCGTTGACGCGTGAACCCAATCGCTCGCATCACGGCTAGTTCGCCTCGTCGCTCGAGCACGCTACGCAATTGAGCGATAGCGAGCCCCACCGTTCCGAGCAGCAAGCCGAGAGCTCCTAGGCTCTGGAACGTCCGCAGGTAGGTGTTTTGTACCGCCATCATGCTTGATAAAACCGTTTCGGTTTCCGAAACATCCATGCCGATATCGCCCAGCCGGTTTTCTAAGACCGCTGCGGTTTTGGAGATCGTTTGTGCGTCCGAATCAATCAAGAAATAACGGTAGCCGCTGATATTCGAGAACTGTTTTTCAAAATTGGCTTCGCCGATCATGAGCTTACCTTGCAAGAGCGTATTGGATAACAGCCCCACGACCTTGAAATAGATCGGTTGGCCCGGATCGAACTCAAACGCTTTTATTTCACCGATCCCCTGTTGCATCTGCAGGCTCCACATCGCCGTATTCAAATCAATGATCACAGGAATCGGGTCTTGTGGGGTCCCCTCGGCATTGCTCGATAACAGCTCCCACGGCGATTGCCCTTCGTCGAGTTTGGCAAATTTTGCCCACTCGAATCCCGGCAAGCGGTCGGGGTGTGCGCTGAAAAGAGGGGCAAAGGAGGCTGGGACACCAAGCACGGTCGGGCTGGTCGCTTGGTAAAGGTTGTTGCAGCTGGCGTCTTGTCCCGCTCGCATCCGCATCGGGGCGACGAGTGCCGCGGAGAGCTCGGCCGCATCGGGGCCCATCAATTCGGAGCGGATCCGAGGGTTGGCAAAGTCTCGATAGAGCGGTTGTGCGGTTTGCGCTACGAGATCAAATCCGCCGCTGCCCGCTTCGGTAGGGCGCAATCGAAATGCGGTGATCGCGATGATTAAAAAAGCCGCCGTCGCCATTAAGCCGATCGTCAAGGTGCTGCGCAAGGGATGTCGCGCCGCGTTGCGAGTCGCCAGCGAACGATACGAACCCAGCGTTGCGTCATGAGAGGACGTGCTCCAGCGTGGTTGCGTCAGTCGGCTGTAGACAAACGTCAATGCCGCGATCAAAAGCAGCATGCCACCGCCGACGAACCCACCCGCTGCCGCTTGGCCTCCCGCTTGCGCCCCCAACGCGGCAACCCCGACGGCGACGATGCCGATCGAGATCGCAATCCAACGCAGTCGCGATACGCGGTTCGGTTTTCCCGATTGATCCGACGCGGTCGCAGTTTGATCTTGGTCGGTCCCCGTTAACAAACTGCGGACGTTGACGCGCACGATCGAGCGAACCGTGACCGCGAGCGTGGTCATGGCAACGATCCAGCTCACGAGTGAACCGATCGCCAAACTTCGCAACGTCCAGTGGAATGTCAAAAACGGAACGGTGACCGCGCCAACCCACCACGACCGTAACGCCCACAGCACAAACATCGCATAGCCGATGCCTGCGGCGATCCCCAGCACAACGCCGATTGTTGCGATCAAGCCACCTTCGCTGAGCACCAGTCGTCCCAGACGCCGGGGCGTCCATCCGATCGCCAACAGGGTGCCGAACTGTTTTAGCCGTTGTGTCAGTCCGAGTCGGAACAGCATCGCGATCAACATCACTGCCGCTAAAATGACAAAGAAGCTCAGCGACAAGAACAGGGCATCAAACGGGGTGGTGCCTCGGGATGCGTTGAGTTGTTGCTCGCGAATGCGGTGAATCGACCAACCCAGGTCGTCAAACGTCGGTTGGAGCGCCGCGTGAATTTTGGCTTCCAATTGGACGTCGCTCTCGTCTGCGACCGCCTTGATGCGCAAGCCGGTGGTTTGACCGAACCGGCTACCGAACAAGCGTTGGCCATCGGCCAGCGGCAGGAACGCTTTGGGCGTCAAACGGAAATCGTTCCAATACTCGTCATCGGCGGACGAAATCTCTCGAGTCAGTTTGAAGGGCAGATCCCAATTGCTGATCGAATCTTGGTCCGTTACCCCAGGCACGGTGGGGGTCAAGTCCGGATCATTGTAAACCGTTGGCGGTTGGTCAAAGACCGCTTCGCGTGATCGGCGATAGGGTTTTGCCGGCCGCGTGATCGGCACAATGTCGGTCACGATGGCAGGAAAGGTACGCTCGATTTCGTTGCCGTTTTCCACTTCGGGTTCGTAGTAAGCGACGCGAAGCGGCGTGCCAATCTCCGCTTGCAATGCTTTCGCCGTCCAATCGTTCAGCACCAGTGGCACGATTTGCGAAGCGTTATCGGAGTCCGCGGGAAGGCGATTCGCGGTCGTAGGAAGCGAATAATTCAGCGGTAATTCAGCCGTCGAATCGATCGCGGTGATCGTGCTGTAGGGGACCGAAGCAATGACCTTTCCACTTTCATCCACACGCTCGATCGCGTTAGCCAGATAGGTGCACACGGGGGTAACCCGGGCACGGCCTAACGCGTTGATGACTGCGTCAACGGCTTTCTCAGGTAACAGCAATTGATCGCTTGTTAGCGATGCATAATGGAAAATCAGGTTGCCTTTGGCCGAGGCCTCAGCGTTGTCCGGGAAACTTCGTTTGATTTGCTTTAGATCGAGACCTAATGCATCCAACGTGATCGTCAAATCGGATTGTTTCACGGCCGAGTCAAATAGCAGTAGGTTGGCTTGCCCGTCGCGTTGTAGCGTTTCGGCAACGGTGGCGCGGCGCAGGTAGACGTTCATCGGTGCCGCTTGGCTGGGAGCGAGTGAGAATCGCCCCAGGCCTCGATCGGGAATGATGCTCAACACCTTCATTCGCGGCAGACCTTCGCTTTGCGTATCGCGGCGACCCAGCGGGCTGTCGGCCGGGACGGCCGCTTCGACCGGCAGTCGTACGGTGACCAAGTCTCCCATCGTTACGCCCAGTTCGGTCGCGGTCGCCTGGTTGAGCACGACTCCATCATCGCTTGGCAGCACGTCGGGACGAACGGCGTGCACGCCGAGGTCCCAGAAGTTGTCGTCGCATCCGATCAATTGAACCGATCCGGCACGACGGGCAATCTCACCCTGTTTGGATTGCGATTCGACAATGCCCGCAGGAAAAAAAATCAAAGCGACCGCTTCGGTCGATTCCCCCGGCACGGATTCAGCCGGCATGGATTCACCCGGCACGGATCGACTCGTCACTTCGGCACTGTTGAAAAAATGCCCTGGGGCGACCATCGAGTCGGTTTGTCCGAGCCGCTCGATGGTTAATTCGCGTAGGCTGCCGCGCATCGAATCGCCCACCAACAATGCACCCACGATCACGGCCGTCGCGGTGGCAACCCCGATCGCGACGCAAACGGAGACTCGCCACGAATGGCGTACCGAGCCGATGACCATCGTTTTCATGCCAAACGAGGTCGCAGGGATGCGGGCGGTCGCGGTTTCGTGTTCGATTTCCATGGTCATTTTGGCCCCGCAGGATCCCTCACAATTGGCACAATCGGTGTTTTCATCATGGTGACGGTTGTGCGGTGTTTAGCAATCCCGCATCTCGAGTTTGAGTCACGGTTGCCACGCAACCGATTTACCACAGCATACAGCGAAACGGATTTTGCTGATGCACCGGTACATGAGCCTCTCGTTTTAGATCGAGTCGCGGCCGGAGAACTACCCCCGATTTTGGGGAACTCGCGGCGAAAGGATGAGCCTCGCTTGGCAACACAGCAAGAAACGAAACGATGTCGCTTGAGCATCGCGCTCGGCTTGTTGATGATCAGCGGTGGCTGTGCCGGTGTCGATTCCGCTCGTCTTCCCAAAAAAAACTTGGGAGAATCGGTTCCGCGGTTCGGGCAAAATTCGCAGCCCCGCGCGATCGTAGCAGACTCGCCGTTTCAATTGGCCGGCCATCGCAGTGATCGCGATCCTACGTCAAGCCTCGAAATGTCGGACGACCTGAGGACGTTGACCGACCAAGTCGAAACGACGCTACGGCAATCCAGTTCCGTCGCCTTGGTCCACGAGTCACCGCGTCGCTTGGAAGCGGGGGAACACGCATTGCCACTCGCATCGCCACGCGAATGGCCACTCGCGGATCATTCACCCTTGCACTTATCCCCGCCTCAACAAGTCGAGGTCCGCCCCGCCCAACTTGATCCGTCGCCTTCGCAAGAATTGTCTCCGCCGCACGACGCCACTTCTCAAAACCGCGTTAGCAGCTTGGTAACGCGGTCGATCACCGAAAGTGAAATGTTGCAATGGGCATTGGCGCAAAGTCCGGTCCTTCGTCCTCTTGGGCTGCGGATCCTTGAGGCCCCCGAGGCGGCGGCGACGATATTTGATCGTAGCATTACCGCTAGCGATCCTTTCTTTGGTCCCCAGGCGGCGCTCGCCGCCTTCGATAGCTCGCTATTCGCCAATGCGACCGCCCAGAACAATGATCGCGTGTTCAACAACGCCACGCTCGGCGGCGATGTGCAAGAGTTGAATCAAGATTTCGTCAACTTCAACGCCGGGATCCAGAAACGAACCTACTCGGGGGCCACCTGGGATCTGACCAGCCGTAAGCAGTACGACGGAAACAATCGGGCTGGCAATCGCTTTCCCAATTACTGGGAAACTCAACTCGAAGCCGGAGTTCGCCAGCCGTTGTTGCGTGGGGCGGGAAAGCAATTCAATTCGATCGCGGGACCCAATGCGCAACCAGGTTTCAATTTTTCCAACGGGATCCTGATCGCGCGATTGAACGACCGCATCAGCGAAGCGGAATTTGAAGTGGCGATGCGCCGCTTTGTACGCGACCTGTATACGGTGTACTGGGACTTGAAACGGCAATACCGAAGTTACGAAAGTATCATTGCCGCACGCGATCTTGCCTATCGAACTTGGCAAAGCGCGTTGGCACGTCGCGAAGCCAATCTCGATGGCGGCGAGGCAAATAAAGAAGCTCAATCACGAGCGAAATATTACCGCTATTGCCGGGAAGCGGAGATTGCGTTGGGAGGCGGTGATTCGCAGAGTGGTTTGTGGGCGACCGAGCGGCGCTTGCGACGCATGATCGGTTTGCCGAGCGAAGAAGGGCAATTGTTGCGCCCCGCCGATGACGCGGTGGCCCCCGAGTTCCACTTTGATTTCGATAGCGTTTTTAGTCGCGCGTTGGCCAATCGAACCGAGTTGACTAAGCAAAGCTTGAAGGTCCAGCAACAACAGCTCAAACTCGTGGCGTCAAAGAACTTCTTGTTGCCGCAAATGGATCTGATTGGCCGTTATCGACTACGTGGCTTCGGCGATGATTTGACCGGCGATGGCGATCGATTTAGCAGTGCTTACCAGGACTTTTTCTCACTCGAGCATCAAGAGTGGGAATTTGGTCTCGAAATGGGGGTGACCGCAGGCCGCCGACAAGCCCACGCAGCAGTGCGCAATGCCACGTTGCAATTGAACAAAGAGCGGAGTCTTCTTGCCGAGCAACAGCGAACGCTGCACTTTGAAATCAAAGATGCGATCTCTGAGGTCCATTCCGCCTACGTCGCCTTGACGTTTTCGAAACTGCAATTCGAGGCCGCGCAGGACCGCTTGCGTTCCTCGCAGGTCCTATTCGAGTCGGACAAGATTCAAATTGAATTCTTGTTGGATGCTCAGGAAGAGCTTTTGCAGGTTCAGCGTCAATACGCGGCCGATCTGACTCGCTACTCACTCTCCCTTGTTTCCATCAGCGCCCAGTCGGGAACGCTGTTGCAAGACATCGGTATTTATCTGCAAAACGACTCGATCTAGTGACCATGCGTCTAGTGGCCATGCGTCGTATGCGGAACGGCATCGATGTGCGTGGTTGTGTGAGGAACCGCATCAATGTGGTTGCCATGTCGATAGTAATCGATGTGCGTTTGCGTGTGCGGCACGTAATCGATGTGTGTCGACGGATAGGTGGAGCGATACGTCGATTGAACTCCATTTGGAAGGCCGTAATAGGTTCGGTATCCACTGCGGTATTGCGGCTGGCCATATTGGATCACCGGACGTCGGCTCTGGTAGGGAACGCTGTTGTAGTGCGGCCCATTGTGATAGACCGGGTCGACGTGGGTGGTCGTGTGGGGCACCGCGTGCAGGTGATTTCCGTGGCGGTAGTAATCGATGTGCGTTTGCGTATGTGGCACGTAGTCAATGTGCCCCCATTGCGCAGCGGCCTGCTCGCTTGTGATCAGCATGGCTGAAACGGCTAGCGTTGCCAAAATGAAGTGTCTCATCCGATTGTCCTCGAAAAGGTGGATGGAAGGCGAGGGAACGCTCGGTCAGCGTTGAAATGGCTTCGTCCTCTATCCTCAGTTTAATGCTTTTCTAGCGTGGAAACGGCAATTTTTTCCTGAGTTACTGCTTTCATGAGCGGTGCCAACTCCTACGGTGATGGTTGCATGCCGCAGCTAGGTTTACGCCCTTTCGCCAACGCAGCCTGGTTCAAATCTGGGGCGGTGACCAGTGTTGAGCGGTTGGCAATGGGGAACATTTTTCCAGCGATCGAGCGAGATCGGTTGACCCGCCGGGATGCGGCTACTAGAATCCGCGTTAGCTTGTTGAGACTCGTTCTCAATAGGCAGGTCAAGCCAGCCAAATTTTAGAGCCAGCCAGACAGACCCTCCCGTTCGCAACCTTGATTGCGACTACGCCCCCTGTCACTCGCTCTAGAGATCTCTACCTATGGCTGCCAACGCCCCCGTTCCCAGCGCGGTGTCCCGCCGCGGATTTACGCTCGTCGAACTCCTTGTGGTTATCGCAATTATCGGCGTACTGGTCGGTTTATTGCTGCCTGCGGTGCAAGCGGCACGCGAAGCTGCTCGCCGTCTTCAATGCAAAAACAACGTCAAGCAGATCGCCTTGGGGATGTCGATGTTTGAACACACCTTCGGGCATTACCCCTATTCGCGAACGGGGTCGCTGTGGCGAATCATGGCCTTTGTCGAGCAGCCCGAGTTGGCCGAGAGGTTCAGTGCCGCAAGGCATCCGAACTTCAATGATCCCTCGGCGAGCGAGTACAAGTGGGGATACAACGGCAGCATGGCAACGGTGTGGAGTAATCAAGCCGTTTTAGAGGAGGTTGTGGGGACGCAATTGCCGGTATTTCAGTGCCCCAGTCGCACGGGCTCGGCAACCACGTTTGACGGCAGCATTGAGATGGGGGTTGCGGACTACACGACGCCTCGCATTCCCGCGCTTCGTCCCCAAGGACACCCGCTCTATTACCAAGGCGGGGAGCCACAGATGCAGTTCAGCACGGCAATGACTCCTGCCTCCGGGTCTCGAAATCGTGATCCGAACAACAAAGGCGGCAAGGCGCGTGATGTTACCGATGGCATGAGTAACACGTTGATGTACTACGAGTGCATTGGTAGCCCCGAGCTGTTTGTACGCGGCCAAGTGGTGGCGGCGACCGGTGGCGCAGGCCTCGCCTGGGCGGGCAGTGGCGACGGGGTGAAAATGCGAGCCTATACGGCCGACAACATGACCGCGGATACTTCCAATTCCAATCGCGGCAAGTCGACCTCCGGCAACCCCTCCATTCCGGATAGCCCCACGGATTGCAGCATGACCTCGGCGTGGGAGGCAACCATTGATACGTGTGGCACCTACCGAGCGCTGAACCACACCAATAAAAGCCAACCGTACAGCTTCCATTCGGGCACGGTGAACGTCGGGCTTTGCGATGGTTCTTCTCGCACGATCTCGGACTCGATCGATATCGGAGTCTTTCTGAATCTGATGTTACGTGACGACGGTCAAGTTTTAGGCGAATATTGAGCTTCCCGGCGGTGGGATTTGCTCTGTGTGTTGACGGTGAATGCGGTCAAGCCACATTCGATTCCAACGCAGAACGGTTGCACTCTATGTAACAATCGAACGCAACCGTGCGTGATGAATCGATTGCTGAAATCTCATTTTGTCTCTCCCTTTGAAGTCCAATCAATATTCCGTGACGAAACCACCAATCCAAGCGAATCCTAGCGGTACGAGCTTGCCAATCGCAACCAGCGAGCGAGGCTATCGACGTGGTTTTTGGATGCGCACGATGGTTCAATGGCATTGGATCAGCTCTGCGGTCTGTTTGGTCGCGATGTTGATGTTCGCGATCACGGGCATCACGCTCAACCATGCCGCTCAGATTGAAACCACACCCGTGGTGGAGAATCAAATCGTGACAGTACCCGAGTCGCTTTTGAGCGGTGCCACGCTCGACTCGGCGACCGAGGCGTCTCCCTTGCCATCCGAATTGGCGCAATGGTTAAGTGACCAATTGGCGATCTCGATCGGAACGCGTCAAGCGGAATGGAGTGAGGAGGAAATCTATTTGTCGATGCCCGCGCCGGGGAGCGACGCATGGCTGAGTATCGATCGCGCGAGCGGTGACGTTGAATATGAACGAACGAGCCGTGGATGGGTGGCGTTCTTTAATGATTTGCACAAAGGTCGCAACACGGGTGCCGCTTGGAAATGGTTGATGGATGTGTTTGCCGTGGCCACGCTTGTGTTCTGTTTTTCTGGTTTGTTCCTGCTCGTCGCTCATGCGCGTCAACGCCGCATGACATGGCCGTTGGTGGGGCTTGGTTTCGTCGTACCTGCCTTGGTCGTTTTGCTGTTGATTCACTAGCGATCGGTCGCTTCACCGTCCAACGATTCCGTTCCTTTTTTCAAAGAGTTTCACAACATGGTTCGCTGTTTTTTCTCTGCATTAGCAGGCTTGATGCTGGCGTATTGCTCCTGTGCCACAACCCAGGCTGAGCAGCTGAGTGTGTCGGTCGAGATTCCGCAGTTGAATGTTTCGGAATACCACCGTCCGTATGTGGCGATATGGATCGAAGAGCCAAGCTCAAAAACGGTTCGTGATCTTTCGGTTTGGTACCAAATGCGTCAAGGCAAAGAGGGGCATGGGACGAAGTGGTTACCCGATTTGCGGCAATGGTGGCGTCGCTCGGGACGTTACCTCGAAATGCCCGTCGATGGAGTCACGTCGGCAACGCGTCCGGTCGGCAAGCATGTGCTCGAATTTTCGCACGAGCAAGCACCGCTAAAGGATCTTCCCGCAGGTTCTTACACGCTTGTGGTGGAAGCGGTGCGCGAAGTTGGTGGCCGCGAACTGGTCAAAATCCCGTTCCAATGGCCTGTCGATGCGCCTCAGACCAAGGATGCAAAAGGCGATAGCGAACTCGGTGGGGTGTCACTCACGCTAAAGCCGTAGCAATTGCAAAGACTCCTTCGCGGAGGTCACCTGAAATCATTTCACTGGAATTCACTTCACCTGAATTCGCCCCCAATCTTGCTCTTTCCCCATCCTGCCCTCTCTCCCCTCTTATTTCACCCTTACTCGGATTACCAAAATGGTTCGTTTTTGCCTACTCACCATCGTGTTTGCTTGTCTGGTGCCGCTGACGGCATCGGCTCACAAAGTTTGGCTGCTTCCGTCGCAAACCACGCTTTCAGGAAATGATCCGTGGGTCACGGTGGATGCGGCGGTGTCCAACGACTTGTTCTATTTCAATCACGTTCCGCTGCGTCTGGACAATCTTCAGATCATTGCGCCCGACGGAAGTCCCGCGGAAGCTCAAAACCAAGCGACCGGAAAATATCGCAGCGTTTTTGATCTGCAATTGCAACAATCGGGAACCTACCGCATCGCGGTGGTGAACAACGGCTTGTTTGCGACTTGGGAGGTCGATGGCCAGCGCAAGCGATGGCGTGGGAATCGCGAAGCCTTTGCCAGCGAGGTCCCTCAGGATGCCAAGGATTTGAAAGTGACCGAAAGCGTGGGGCGAATCGAAACCTTTGTGACCAATGGCGTCCCCAATGAAACCGCACTTCAGCCTACGGGAGTCGGGATCGAGGTGGTCTCGTTGACTCACCCCAATGACCAATACGCTGGCGAGGAAAGTCGCTTTCGAGTGTTGGTTGACGGAGAACCCGCGGCCGGATTGGCGTTCGAAATTGTTCGTGGTGGAACGCGATATCGAAATGCCTTGGATGAGACCACGGTGACGACCGACGAAAAAGGCGAGTTCGCTGTAACGTGGGCCGAGCCCGGGATGTATTGGCTTGAAACCTCCAAGCAAGATAACAAGGTGCAAGGGACACTCGCTTCGACGCGTCGTTTGAGCTACGCAGCAACCTTGGAAGTATTGCCTCAGTGATTCCGTTATTGACCGACGCCCGTGTGCAACGCAACGCACCCCGATGGCGTTCGTTGCCCAAGTTGGGCAATGCAGCCGTTGTTTTGTTATTGGCATTCATCGCGGGGGTGTTGTGGCGTGCAACGAGCGGTCCGTGGTGGATTGCGATGCCGCTTGCCGAGCGTTGGTGGATGGCGGGAATGTTGGTGGTCGTTTATTTGCTCGGTTGCGGATGGATTTGGTTTCGCGATCCACGCCGCAGGGCCTCTTCGTTTGGTAGGGTAGCGATCGATGACACCTCGACGGTCGTGGTGGCTTATGCGAGCCAGACGGGGATGGCATTTGAGTTGGCGCAACAAACGGCCGAGGCATTAAATGCCGCCGGAATCTCAGCCTACTTTACCGCAATCGATCGCATCCATCGCGATCGGTTTGCCCAAGGAGGTCGCTTGTTGATTGTGGCCAGCACCACCGGCCAGGGAGACCCACCCGATCATGCGATCGGCTTTTTACGAGAGGTCATGGACCGGCCTCTCTCGCTCGAATCCTTGCGATATGCGGTGTTGGCATTGGGGGATCGTAGCTACGAGCAATTTTGTGCTTTCGGGCACCAATTGGATCGATGGTTACAAGCTCAGCAAGCCCAGCGATTGTTTCCTGTGGTCGAGGTCGACAATGCGGATCCGTTGGCGCTGCGGCATTGGCAAACGCAAGTTGCCGAGGTCTGCGAAG
This sequence comes from Novipirellula galeiformis, assembly GCF_007860095.1. Classification (NCBI taxonomy): domain Bacteria; kingdom Pseudomonadati; phylum Planctomycetota; class Planctomycetia; order Pirellulales; family Pirellulaceae; genus Novipirellula; species Novipirellula galeiformis. Next base: position 262,862 of record NZ_SJPT01000008.1, read on the forward strand.
CCGATAATGGGATCGCATGGCAGTCGACGCAGTCGGATGATTGGTCGCTTGATTCACGCATCGAACTCAATGCAAACGGGTGCGCCAGCAGCGTCTTTCATCTGACAATGACGCCGCCCCAATCGAAGCTCCCGCAATGGCAGGCAGGCGATATTGCGGAGGTCTATCCTCGTCATTCGCCACGCTTGGTTGCCGAATGGTTAGAGACCATGGGTTTCGAGGGTGCCGCGATCGTTCAACGGCAGGGACGCAGGGTGACATTGGAGTCGGTGCTTGCGGAGTCACAGTTGCCGAAACTAAACTCCATCGGCGAAATTGGGGCGTTTGACGCACAATCGCTCGCGGATCGGTTACAACCGCTGCAATGTCGTGAATATTCGATCGCATCGCTCCCCAGCGAAGGCAATTTGCAACTATTGGTACGCCGTGCAGTGCGCGTCGATGGGACAATCGGCCTGTGCAGTGGATGGTTATGCGATTCGTTGCAACCGACGGAAAAGGTCAAGCTTCGCATTCGCAGCAATCCAAACTTTCATTCTCAAGCAAGTGATCGACCTTTGATTCTGATTGGAAACGGAACCGGGCTTGCGGGTTTACGTGGACATTTGTTGGAACGATTGGAGTCGGGGTATCATGAAAATTGGTTGCTGTTTGGCGAGCGCAATATGGCCCATGATTTCCATCTTCGCGAAGAGATCCAAGCGTGGCGGGACCAGGGAGTGATCAAACGTTTGGATCTCGCATTTTCGCGTGACCAAGCCGAACGCGTCTACGTACAAGACAAACTGCGAGAAGCCGCCGACGAGCTTCAGCAATGGGTTCGTAACGGTGCTGCGATCTACGTTTGTGGCAGCTTGGTAGGGATGGCTCCCGCAGTGGATTCCGTCCTGCGTCGCGTGCTTGGCGATGCGATAGTCGACGACCTGTTGGTTGACGGACGCTATCGACGAGATGTCTACTGACGCGGAACCATGGCGGCGTTTCTCGCCCAGTCCCTTGTTCCGTCGCGAATCAATGGTGTTCCGGGCATCAGTGGCTGTTTTGCACAAACCGTTCGCACCACTTTAGGAGTGCCTCGGATGCTGTGCCTTCCTCGCTCACGACGCTGTTCGCACCGGCTCGCCTCATCGCGGCGACATTGCCTTGGTAACGACAGCGTACGACGATGGTGGAATTTGAGTTCAGACTTCGTAGTGCACTGACGATTTCATTGGCGTTCTGGTCATCGGGAACACAGACGACCGACAAGTTACAGTTGCTCGCGTCAGCACGCTGCAGCACTTCTGGATCTCGAGCGTCCCCCGCCACGGTCTGAAAACCCTGTTGTGCGAACGGGTGCAAGTTGATGGAGCTGAAATCCAGCAGCCGAACATCGACTCCTTTCATTTCCAATTGGGAACTGATTTGCCGTCCGATCATCCCAATGCCAATCACGAGCGCGTGGCGGCCGAGATCGTGATGTAGCCCATGACCGTCCGCTTCATCGTGTTCGCTTTTTTCAGCGCCGGCCCTTTCATCACTGGTCCAACGGAGCCCATATCGGATCAACTGCGGTGTTAAGATCAGCGTTCCTAGTGCGATGAATAGCATGCGGTTGTAATTCGCGTGGCTAAACAACCCTTGCTTCACTCCTGCGGAGAGCAGTAGGAATGAAAATTCACCCATTTGAGCGAGACCTAGGCCCATGCCGATCGCGGCTTTGGGGTGAAGTCCGACGGAGCGAAGTGCGATCGCGGCCGCCGTGCCCTTGATCAAGATAATGAACACCAGACCGAAACTGAGCAGCAACGGTTCGTCGATGAATTGACCTGGATTGAGTAGCGTTCCGAGGGTGACAAAGAAAATCGCAGCAAAGATTTCGCGAAAGGGTAAAACGATCGTATCGATTTGTTTGCTAATTCGTGTGCCGCTCAGAATGATTCCGGCGGCCAAGGCTCCGACTGCCGATGGCAATCCCATCTGGTAAGCGGTCCAGCTAACGCCGCCTAGCAAGCAGACGGCAAACAAAATAACAAGCTCGACACTGCGAAGTCGTGCGAGCCCAGGAACGAGCCAGCGGCGGAAAATAGAGTGGACGCAGCAAACGCCAATCACAAAAACCAATGATTTGCCACCTAGAATTCCATAAGCGGCCAACGTTGGCGGTTCACCACTGTGGGTCAACAAGGGAACCAAGAGCATCAGCGGTACCAGCGCCACGTCTTGGAACAACAGAATGCCGATGGCGCGGCGGCCATGGGGAGATGCGGTTTGCCCCCATTCCGCAAGCGCCTTGAAGGTCAGCACCGTGGAGCTCAGGGCGACAGCGGAACCGGCCAACAACGACGCATTCAATTCCATGCCTAAGGCGATACAAACAAACGTCACTGGGATCGCCACCAGCGTCATTTGGATGATCCCACCAAGCAAAAAGAACCGGCTCAAGCGAATCAACTCTCCTAAGGAAAATTCAATGCCTACTGAAAACAGGAGCAGCAAGGCACCGAGGTGCGCGATTCGTTCGAGTTCGTGGTTTTCTTGATTGACAAAACCTAGAACCCCTTCGCCAATCAAACCACCCACAATCAAATAGCCGACCAGCATGGAAACGCCGATCCGTTTACAGACGGCACCCGCGATCAGCCCTGCGGTAAGCACGATCAGCAGATCAGCAGTGAGTTGAGAGATATCATCCATGGTGAGGATTGGTAGCGAGATCGTCGTTGGTGGCTGGTGGAAAAGAGGGGATACGATAAGTGTCGTGCAGGTTTCATGTTAGGAGTTGAGGGGAAATACCTTGGTTGTTTTTTCATGCTTTTGTCTCTTTTTTTTCTCCCGCTCCACGTCCCCCCGGAAGGCGGTCGTGTGGTGAGCCATCACGATGGACGCCTAGTCGATTGTGTTTACCAGGCCGTATGGCTCAGGGTGGGGCGCACCGACGCCAAAGCGATTCAGCGTGAACCGTAGCGATAATGGCCGGAATCCGAGCCGGATCGGATCGGGTTGGCTGGCACGAGCTCGACTCAATCGGCCGTTTCGGTTGTTTCAAAGAATTGGCGGGCGGCGCGATGAAATGCGAGGCCCTGCCACTCGGCGGCGTGTTTGCGTGGGATCATCCCGATGCATAAGGTCGGCGGTTCGTACAACGTTTGCAGCGTTGCCGTGACCAATTCGGACGGAGTGTCGGTTCGGGCCGCCAGAAACGCCGTGGTTCCGACCGATGCAATGCCTTCGGCGGGGATATCGATTCCCGGATAATCGCGGGACTCAATTGTCATCGGACGTAGGGTTGGGTGTTGCAGCGAGATTTGGATGGGAGTCGGGATCGACATTAGTTGCCAGCGATGGTGACGGATTAAGTTTGCGACCAATGGGCTGCCCAATCCAATGCAGATCACAGCCACATCGGGCGCGGTATCGGATTGAAGATCTTCCCACGCCAAGACTTCGCGAACCGCCATCTCGGGAGTGATGTTGAGCGATTCGAAGACCATCTCGGTCGTCGCTCGCGATCCGCTTCCCAATGGGCCGACCGCGACGCGATGTCCATTGAGATCGCTGAGCGTGTTGACGTTCGCGTCCTGACGCACCAAGAAGTGCACGACTTCGAAAAACAAAGGGGCGACGACGCACAGCGGATCTCCGCTGATTGCCGAAGCCTGCACGGGCGCAAGGTGAACCTCGCCACGAAGTAGACGCGTTCGATTGTCGAGAGATCCGTTGCTGCTAGCGACCGCCGTGGTCACTTTGTATTTAGCCTGCAATCGCTTGGCAATCGAGTTCGATACCGTGTTGTAAACGCCGTTTTCGTGTCCGCCTGCGAACCGCACAATGCGGGGCATCGATTCTTTGTGTTGTTGCCAAAGCAGGGCAAGGCCGGTGGCGATAAAGGGAGTCATTAAGAGCAGGAGCAGCATCGCGGCTTGGAAGCGACGATGTGACAACGATGCGCTGACCATGCGTCGGCCCGAGACCGCAGCAACCAAGGGGACGCCTTCGAGCCAATGCCATATTCTCACGGGCATCGACCGCGGTCGTGCCGTGATGGGACGATCGTCAAGAAATGCATCGAGGTCGTCGGCGAGTTGTCCTGCGGATGCGTAGCGCTTCTGTGGATTTTTTTCTAAGCACTTCGCAATGATCGTCTCCAGATCGACCGGGGCATCCGAGCGAAACGAACGCACCGGAGGCGCCGGATTGTGAACGACGTCCAGCAACGTTTGCATGACAGTCTCTGCGGCGATCGGAGGTCGCCCGGTCAGACAGGCGAATAGGATCGCACCCATGGCGTACACATCGCTCTGACGATTCGCCCGGTCGCTGAGTCCGCCAGCCTGCTCGGGAGCCATGTAATGAGGCGTTCCCAGAGCGGCCCCCGTTCCCGTCACGCTGCTATCGCCATCCATATGTTTGGCTAAACCAAAGTCGGTCACATGGACTTGGTCTTGTTCGTCAATCAGGACGTTAGCCGGTTTTAGATCGCGATGCAGGACGCCCTTGTGATGAGCGTGGTCAATCGCGCGGGCCACATCACGAACGTAGCGTGCGGCTTGTTTAGGGTCCAGGCATTCTGCGTACAACTTGCGCTGCAAGTCGCTGCCACAAATGTACGCCATGGAAAAGAAATGATGTCCCGCGCGTTGACCAAATTGATAGACCGGAACGATACCGGGATGGTTCAATCTCGCTACCGCCTGGGCTTCGGTATAGAAACGTCGCACATCGGATTCATCGGCTAGCATGCCGCCGCGAATCATTTTGACCGCCACCATCCGGTTCAATTGTTTCTGATTTGCCAAATAGACAATGCCCATCCCTCCTTTGCCGAGGACGTGTTGCAGTTCGTAGTCGCCCAGGTCAAACGGCAGCGTCGGTCCAGGATCGTTCTTGGCGCGCGGGGCCATCGGCAGCGTGATGGCGGGGTCGACGTTGGATTGTTCTCCCTCGGCGAGGTTGAGAGCAACCGTTTTGGCGCCGTGGTCGGCGACCCGTTGGCTGCTAGATAACCCTGATGCCAAGGTCACTTGGCCAAGCAAGTCAGCCGCTTCCATCAACTGCTTTAATTGGTCTGCGACACCGGGAAACTGCTTTAAAAAATCTTCTCGGCTTGTTAATTCACCCGCATCACATGATCGCAGATAGGCCGCAAAGGCCTCGTCAACAGGATCTGCAGTAGGGTCGTTCTCAGCCATAGCGGGTCGTGGCGTGTGAGGGGATAAAGGAGAGAGGCGTGCGGTCGATTCTAACGCAGGCACAAGCCGAAGCCCCAGCGGGGCGCTGCAATTGCAAGGAGGGATCCGCAGGGGGAGCTTTCCTTTCCTAGCCCGTTACGTCTCCGTAACCCGCTTGTTTAGAGCCAGGGGCTCATGTCTTGGTCTAAAATCGTACGAAGTTTTTGTAGCCCTCGTTTCAGTAAACCAGCCACGGCGGTGTCGCTCTTGCCCATGCGTTCGACAATTTCGGCTAAAGGAAGGCCTTCCATATAACGCAGACGAATCGCTTCGGCTTGAGTCTCCGGCAATTCGTGAAGTGCTTCTAATAACGCGATCGTGGCTTCGTCGCGAATCGCAACCCCACTCGGGCTGGTCGTGCTGCCGGGAAGCTGTTGAATCCAGCCAGCGCCACCGGAATCGTTGGGGGAGGGCCGGTTTCCGTCGACCTCGCGCCGGAGCGATCGCTTTTGCGTGGTGACATGGCGTGTGACGGCGGTAGCGACATTGTTTTTCAAGACACCGCGTAGCCAACCCGAAAATTCGGCGGGGCTGGTGCCGCGAAAGGACGCCAAATCCCGTTTGGCTTCTAAAAAGGTCAACTGGACGATGTCCGCAGGATCAATGCGACGGCGCAATCGTTCCGACAGGAAGCGATGGGCTAACATCAATAGGTATCCTCGGTAACGCTCCAAAAGGAGTCCAAGCGCATCGTTGTTGCCCTCTTTTGAGGCAACGACGAGTTGAGTAGTTGATTCGAATCGCTCCACGCTCAGATCGCCTGTCATTCGTTCCTCGAAAACCTTTGCTGGAAGGCTGTACACGCAACGCATCGACGTCGGTACAATCAGTTTCTCGCCGCCAACATCGTGCTTCGCTGCTGCCGCATGTGCTTTGCATGCGGCATGCATGGTGGGCACACGGAACCTGATTATAGAAGAATGAAAGAACCTCGGATGGCCAAGAATCAATTAAACAGTTGCTTTTCGCATTCTCGACCCAATCGCTTGAATTTACTGGCGTTGGCGATGGGGTTTGCCATCGTCGGGTGTGGAGAAAAGGGGACCGAAACGCCCGCCGATGCACCGACGCAAACCTCGGCGGTGGCACCATCGGAACCACAAACGGTGACCGAGGGCGCGGCCGCGACCGATTCGGGCAAGTCGCAGCAGGCGTCCGAAGCGCCTGGGAGTCTGGAATTGCCTCCGGGCGATCTGCCTGCGGCGGAACCGAATTCACCATCCCCCAAAGGTAGCGGGGGGATGGAGATGCCCGACGTCCAAGTCAGTCGCAAGCCGCCTCTGCAATCTTCCGCAGAATCCGCTGCCTCGGAGGTGGTCTATGGATCGTTACAAGAGGTCCAGGATCGGGTTGCCAAGACGGGCAAGGTAACCATCGTCGACTTTTGGTCGCTGTCCTGCCAACCCTGTTTGGAAGAGTTCCCAGGCTTGGTTCGTTTGCAGAAGCAGTTTCCTGCGAAAGTTCAATGTTTCTCCGTCGATATTGATTTTGATGGCCGGAAATCGCGTCCTCCAAAGTACTACGAAGAACGCGTTGCCGCGTTTGTTAGCAGCGTCGGAGCGACGTTTCCCAACTACATCAGCAGCACCCCGAGCGACGAAATTTATGCCAAGTTAGAGCTCGATTCGATCCCGGCGGTCTTGATCTACGATGCCGAAGGCAAGTTGGTCAAAAAGTTTGTCGATGCCGGCGATACCGCAGGTTTCAGCTATGACGACGATGTCATTCCGTTTGTCAAACAAATGATGGAATAAGCGAATCAGCGTGAATGATCGTTGATCACGCGACGATCGAAATGTCGGTTCACAGCACCAACGCCCTCACGCGTTTGGCGGCAACCGTTCGAACACGTACTCATTACATCCCCAGCCGTTGCCCACCGTTTTCAACGCGTTCAGGACGAACCCCTTGCGGCGTAACGGCACGATGATGTCCTCGGGCTTTGCCACTTCAAAAGGTAGCCCGCCGATCCAATCCACCCAGTCGTGCCAAGGCGACATGCCGCGATCCTCTCGTTTAGCTCGCCAATCGTTGAGGGGTGACGGGTTTTGAAAACGAGCCAATCTCGCCAACGCGAATTTGGCTTCGTACCACGAGGCGACCGCGATTACCAAACCGGGACGCACCCATCCAGGTAAACGATGGTAAGTCTGTTTGATTCGCAACCATCGGCGACTCGCTCCCCCTTGGTCGTTGTAAATCGCTAGAAAGAATTGGCCGCGAGGCTTGGTCGAATCGGCCGCGATTTCAATCGCTCGATGCATCTCACCGGTGTGATGCAAGACGCCCCACGAGTAGACGATGTCAAACGCGCCGAGCGATTCGATCCACGGCCGGTCCAATACCGATCCTTGAATGATCTGCCAACTCGTTTGGTCGTTTGCAAATCGCCGCTTCAGCTCTTCCGTGCATCCGACGCTGTCGTGGTCATAGTCGAGCGAAACCACTTCGGCGCCGAGCCGGTGTGCGGCGAGCGAGAACAAGCCGCTACCGCTGCCGATATCCAATAGCCGTTTACCCGCCAAGGAGTCGGTGCCGAGCATTTCTCTCAGCGATTTTTCGGCTTGCGAAATGCGCTCGTCATCAAGGTTTTCGAGGAATGAACGCCAATTTTTTCCAAACCTAAAACGTGGCTGTTCTTCTTCGCTGATCGCAGGGGTCGGTGACACAGAAACGCCTAGCATCAAAAGAGGGGGGAAGTGGATGTCAGTACCTCACCCACCCCACCCCCCGAGGCTTGTTTTTCAGAGGCATGTTTTTAATGGAGGGAAGCGGGATGTCGTGATCTTAGGACGGGTGAGAAAGACGGGTAAAACAGTGGAAGTATTTATTGGGGGGGAGTGCTCAACAGCCTCGAGGCGGGTGGCATTCGCTATGTCATGGCTAAGCGTTACAGGCAGGCTACAGCGATCAGCACCTAGCTCCGACACAGGGCCTATCATCCTTCACCCCAACCCTCAAGTCGACACGTTCTTGGCCAAAAAGCCCGCGGGGAAGGCTTTGCTGGATCGATAGCAGTAGGGTTGGAGTCCGCCTCGAGTTGAGAGCACACTGAAGGAATATCAAGCAAACAATGCGTAAGTTTTTAGCGTTCATTTTGTTGGTCGTCGCCACATCCGCCGCGCGTGAGGTGGACGCCCAGAGCACCATTAGCCAATCGCCCTTTGAGCTGACCGCCAGCACTGGGGGGTGGGTTGCATCGCTTCCCGATTATCAACTTGGCACCAGCGCCAGTGGTGGATCGGCGTTTCGCGACAATCTCGATGACTTGGGAGGCATCGTGCGAATCGATGCCGTTCGTCGTGCCTTGGGGACACGGACAAGTTTCGAAGCCAATCTTTTCTATGCGTTTGCCGATTCATCGAGTGACGGACGTGTTGGCGACATCGATCTTCCCAATCCTTCGAGCGGCGCGAGTGTCGCGCTGACGGGGGCCTCGCCACGACTCCACAGCGATGTCCAGCACTACGGTGGCGATTTGGTGATCCGCGACACCTGGAAAACTCGCTTTGGGGGACTGTCCGCCGGGGTGGCGTACAGCTTGATGGCGTTCGACCAAGACTTTGATCTCGATAACGGCTCGCTACGTCTATTCAACGAAGAGCTCGATACTGATTTCCAAGGTGGAAAAGTGGTCACCGGTTGGGATGGGTATCTGTTCGGGCGTGCAAGTAATCTGAACTTGAATGTCGGAATCTACGATATGAACGCCGACTATCGGGCAACCCCGTCCGCCGTCCCCACCAGCTATCGCGAGGAACTTAGCAAGACCACCTACACGATCGAGACCGCCTTTACGACTCGCGGCCAACTTCGCGGCTACGGAGTGGGGGCGACCGTCGGTGTCACTTACTTTGCTGACATGCCCACGATCAATCACAACGTCGGCTCGGCAGCAACGCTCGGAACCGACGACGCGGTGACCGTGTCGCTGATGTTCGACATCCTGTTGCGGTAGGCGCAGGAGTCTCTTGGGGGCTACTGCGATTGCTCTTTGTTGCAATGGTTGTCCATCGCAGTGGCTTCGCCCACGACATCCACCGGATGCGTGTACAGATAACGCCAAACATCTTCGTGCATGAATTCGCCGGTTGCTTTATCTTTGTAAGCCCGGCTGCCTGGCTGAACGCTGCTGTGAGCGGCGTTGGCATTGCCGTTGACATCAAAGTCGGTGACCAGCCGACGGGTGTTTTCGTAAGGGAATTTTACTTTGTCGACATTCACGATCGGGCCAAACTTGTGCATCCCGATCAACTCCCAGCTACGGCAATAGTGGTCGGCGGTCCAGCCACCATCGAGCACATGCGAGAAACCAAAGTAGCGGTTCTCAGGTGTTGCCGAAGGTAACGCTTGCCACGATTGATGTTGGTCTCGTGGACCGCATAAGGCAACGACGCGGGCCACCTTGACCTGTTTGGCAAACCGCGCCGCGGTGGTGGAGCCGTGGGACGACCCGGAAATGATCACCTTGTCCCAACGAAGGTCCTTGCCGTCTTCGCTAAGGAATTGTTCCCACTTGCCTTGCGGATGTTTTTTGGCCAGCCATTTCACGTATTGATAAGCACGCTCCATCATCCCATCGGGCTTGGGAATCTCCACCTCGTCGCTAAAGTCTTCACCGGTTGCGGCTTCCAATCGAATGTCGCCACGGCAATGATCGCTGACGGGTTTTTCTTGACAACAAATGCTGAACCACTTGTTGGCGTAGTGGACTTGCATCGCGTGCAGTCCATAGCCATTCAGCCGATCGAAGAGACCGCGGTTTGCCCCCATTAACCAAATCACCAATTCGCCTCGTGGGGCAACCCGAGTGTCGACCGATGCAAATTGCAGGTCGGCAGGTTTGCCTTGATCCGATTCAAGCAAAAAGTTGATTTCCGGATGCGATTGGACTCGCGGGTCAATCTCGCTAGCACGCGTCGAAAATTTGTAGTGTTGAGGATTTGGGTCGTCAAATGATGGCGGTGCTGCCATCCCGGTCGAATAACAAACGAGAAAACTCAGGGACGCAGCGATGCAGCAAAGTCTCATAAAACGCCTTGAACAAAGGGAGGCAATGGAAGGATTGGGGAGGGGGCGACCGCAGCAGCCCGTTGTTATTGGGTCTCTAAGGCTAACATCATAATCGCAAGGGGCGGAATGTTTAGCTCTAAGCTGAACGGGCGACCGTGACTCGCTTGGTCGTGTGTTGTCAATGAACCGGGGTTCCCGATGTTGCTGCCGCCGTAGACCTCCGCATCGCTATTGAGGATTTCGACATAGTTTCCAGACTCGGGGACTCCGACACGGTAATGGGTATGGGGCGTGGGGGTGAAATTCGCTACCACGACGATGGATTGCTGCGCACGCGATGTTCGACAAAACGTGTAGATGCTTTTTGCGGCATCGTCCGCGGCGATCCATGAAAAGCCGGTGGGATCGCAATCGAGTTCATGCAGGGCAGGGTGATCTTTGTAAAACCGGTTGAGATCGGCGACAAAGTGTTGCAAGCCTTCGTGCGGCGGGTACTGTTGCAGGGTCCAGTCGAGTTCGCCGTCATATTTCCATTCCGACCACTGACCAAACTCGCACCCCATGAAGATCAATTTCTTGCCTGGAATCGCATATTGGTATCCATAAAGTAAACGCAGGTTGGCAAACTTTTGCCAATCATCCCCTGGCATCCCCGAGATCAGTGACCCTTTGCCGTGTACGACTTCGTCATGAGACAGCGGTAACATGAAGTTTTCGCTATAGGCATAGACCGAGCGAAAGGTCAGTTCGTTTTGGTGGTACTTGCGATGGATGGGATCGCGTTTGATGTATCGCAACGTGTCGTGCATCCACCCCATGTCCCACTTGAAACTAAAGCCCAATCCACCGCTATACACGGGCCGTGACACACCGCCATACGACGTCGACTCTTCGGCAAACGTCATCACGCCAGGGAAGTCGGCATGCAGATGCGTGTTCAATTCTTTCATGAAATGAATAGCATCGAAATTTTCGTTGCCACCAAAGCAATTGGGCACCCACTCGCCATCGTTGCGTGAATAATCCAAGTACAACATCGAAGCGACGGCATCGACTCGAAGCCCATCGATGTGATACTCCTTGAGCCAAAAACGAGCGTTTGCGTTCAGGAAATCACGGACTTCATGGCGTCCGTAATTGAAAATGTGGGTTTGCCAATCGGGATGGAAACCTTGCTTCGGGTCATCGTGCTCGTAAAGCCCCGTGCCATCGAATCTCGCCAAGCCATGCGAGTCGTACGGAAAGTGCGCAGGCACCCAGTCCATGATCACGCCAATGTCGTGTTGGTGACAATAGTCGACGAAATAACGAAACTCATCCGGTTCACCGAATCGGCTTGTCGGTGCGAAATAGCTCGTCACTTGATAGCCCCACGAACCGTCGTAGGGAAACTCGGCAATCGGCATCAATTCGATGTGCGTGAAGCCAAGCGATTGAACGTACTCGACTAACATTTCGGCGAGTTCGCGATAACTATGGTAGCGTCGTCCATCCCAAGGACGTTTCCAAGAGGGAAGATGAACTTCGTAAATCGACACCGGGCTGTGGAGTGCGTCAGTGTCGCTACGCTTCCGCATCCATTGGGCATCGGACCATTGGTATCGATCCAGGTCATAGACGATCGATGCTGTCGCCGGAGGATGTTCGGCGTAAAACGAAAAGGGGTCAGCCTTGTGGAGTAGCTCGCCTTGCTTGGTGCGGATTCCGTACTTGTAGCTCGTGCCATGGGTCACGCCCGGTACAAAGCCGCTCCAGATCCCCGAGTCGCTACCGGAGAGCCAATCCGAACCGTGTTGCCATCCGTTGCCATCGGTCAACACACTCACTTCGGTTGCGTTGGGGGCCCACACCGCAAAGCGTGTTCCCGCAACATTGTCTTGGGTCTCGAGGTGGGCGCCGAGCCAGTGGTAACGCTCATCCGCCGCCACGCTGGAGTGGGCGACATCAACGCGTTGTACTGTATCACCGCGTTGCACAGTATCACCGGGGTGCACTGTATCACCGGGGTGTGCGGTAGGGTTCGTTTTTGCACCGGCAGCGGCTGGGGAAGAGGTTTGGGCTTGGGGCGTTGGCTTTTGCGTCATTACGGGAACTCTCATGCAAAAAGAGGGTTGAGCGTCAGTGGGGCAGTGGGGATGAGTGACCGATTGTGGGGGCGAGTGCCCGGTTTCCTGGCGTCATGGGGATAGGCGTGTTCGATACCGACCCTCTTAAAATAACGTTTTCCGCAGCGTTGCATGTAAAGAAAATGACCCGCTTTTGGACGGTCGAGATTTCGCCGCCATTGCGAAAGGGGAGAGTTCTGGAGCGTTTTCTTTGCTTGATCCCCCGATCCATCTGGTCCGTGGTACGCTTGACGCACCTGGCCTCTGAGCATTTTGATTTGAGGTTGGGATGTTTGAGCATGAAATGCTCGGTTCCCTGTTAGAATATGCCGCCATGCTATGGCGGTCGGGCGTGTCACGTTTTTACCATCACAGAGTGTTACGATGCCTGCTTTTCATGTTTCTCGATCGCTTGAGATTGCATCGCCACCCGAGGTGGTTTTTGATTATGTCGCCGATTTTGGGAACTGGACGAAGTGGTCGCCTTGGCTTGGTATCGATCCCGATGCGGTGGTCACTGTGAGCTCCAATCCAAATTCCGTCGGTTCGATTTACCGCTGGAAGGGAGATCTCGTTGGCCAAGGAGAGGTCGAACACTTGCACCTGGAGCCCGCTTGCCGAATCGAAGAAGAGATTCGGTTTGTGAAGCCGTTCAAGTCGAAGTCGAAAGTTCGTTTCGTATTTGAACCGGCTCCATCAGGCACCGTTGTGAGTTGGCAGATGGATGGCAAGTTGCCGTGGTTCATGTTCTGGATGCGGTCGAGCATGGAGACCTACGTTGGCATGGACTACGATCGCGGGCTGAAAATGTTGCGTGAGCAACTCGAAACGGGCGAGGTGCTCTCGAAAACGGAAGTTCACGGGGTCGAGTCGGTTCCGCCAATCGATTTTTACGGGCTTAGTGATACTTGCCCTATTAGTGAAGTCGGTCCCGCGATGGATCGCATTTTCTCCAAGATCCAGATGCGGCTCACCGAGGTTGATGTTGCGATCGATGCTTCGATGCTGAGCGCGTATCATCCCTGCGATTTGAAGCAGCATGAATTTCGATTCACCAGCGGATATGCGGTTGGCGAAGACGAGGGGATGGCAGCGGGGTTAGCGCATTGTCATTTGCGGGGTGGCAGCGCGCTGCACGTCCGGCATATCGGCAGCTACGAGAATCTAGGCAATGCGTGGAGCGGTGCGTATCAGTACGCTCGCTACAAAAAACTGAAGGTGCTTCGCCAGGATGCCTATGAAATCTATCGAAATGATCCACACTCGACGCCACCATGCGATCGGATTACCGATATCTACCTGCCCGTCAAGTCGTAAGGCAAACAAGTCGTAGCGTAAAAAGGGGCATTCATTGTTGCCACGCTAGCGGCTCGTGATCAGCATCAGCAGCAACGGGAATACGACAAGAAAGAACCAGCCCATCATGGATACGACGATCGGCGGCGACTTTTTATCGATGAAGGGCCCGTGAATGAAGCCGGTGTAGTTGCCCCAATATTCAGGGAACCCGATGAATGACAGCGGCCACAAGAGCACGAGCACAAAGGCGAAGGTTCCGCTGTAAATGGAGATTCCCACGGCGATGACGATCGCGACGATCTTCGCCGAGGTGAACCGAAATCGTTCGGTCATCATGAAAGGGTAGATGACGAGGCCCGCTACGCAGAACACAAAGACCACGAACAGCGCCCACGGATTATCGATTTGGATCACGGCACGCGTGGACCTTGCTCGTGTAACGGGAGAGGCGGTTGATCGTGAGTCGAGTGAAAGTCGTTGCCAGCCAGAAAAGTGTACAAGCAGACTTAGTCAGAAATCGACGCCTTGGTGGGTGACGCTTTGTCCGTTGCTGCAAACTGCTCTTTGTTCAGCGACCTTGCCCTCCCATCCGCAAACGCAACGTAGCCACCCGATGTCGGTACGTCTCTGTGATACGCCAAAATCACCGACTCATTTCGTTGAAGGTCTTCCGCAATATTGTAAGACCAGATAACCACGTAATTACCTGATCGAAGCGAGGTCGTGCACTGCGACGACACCGTTGCGTTCCCCTGCAACCAACCAAATGGGGCTTCGAATTCGGCAAGCTCGTCGATGTGGGTCGGTGGTTCCCGATGCTCGCCCACGTACTGGTGATATTGTAGGACAATCGAGCCGAGATCTGCCTTAGCTTGCGCACTTTCCGCAGGCGGCTTCGTACAACCCGTCAACGTCAAAATCACGAATGCGGATATGACTCTCATGCTTCGGCCTCAACAAGCTGAACCCATCACGGGAGGTTTTTACGTCACCGCCCTGAACGAAGCGAGGATGCCCTGAACTAGATTTGATTGTATAATGACAGCGAGCCCGACACCACATCGAAGGTGTGCCCGCAGGGCCTTTGCGTAAAAACCATGTTGTGTGACCCGGCAGCCCCAGTTGGAGGAATCGATGAATGTACAACTTAGCCCCGATTCGATGCAATTCGTAGAGGGCTTGGTGGCGTCAGGACAGTTCGAATCTACAGAGGCCGCGGTTGCCGCGGGCGTGCAGTTATTGAAGAGTCAGCAGCTGTTGCGAGCGGAAATTCAAAAGGGAATTGATGAACTAGACGCGGGTCAGGGAATCGACGGAGATGTCGTGTTCAGCGAACTGCGAGAGCGCGCAAAGAAGGCGATGGAGTCAGCCGAGTAATGCCGAGGTTGATAATTGCACCGTCCGCGCAACAGGACTTGTCGGACATCTGCGATTACATCGCACGCGACAAACCCATTGCGGCGGCTAATTGGGTCGAGAAAATCGAAGCGAAGTGCAATCTCATCGCGACAACGCCAGAATTAGGAGAACGGCGGCCTGAGTACGGTCGCGACATTCGCAGTAGTGTGGTTGGTCGCTACGTAATATTCTTCAGGCCAATCAAGGACGGTATCCAGGTCGCACGAGTGATCGCCGGGGACCGCGACATCCGTTCACTCTAGGGTCACACAACGGAAGGTTTTTACGACACCGCTTCTCTCCAAAGCCAATAAGCGTCGCAACACAAAACAGTTTACCAAAAAGAAACCGCGTTGCCAAAGAGTCGGTGTCCGCGGCGTGGCAAACCAAAACGCGTCACCGAAATGGAGCAACATGCCAAACCAAACGAGTCTCCAACGACGAAGCCGCGGCCTTGCGTAAAAACCATGTTGTGCGACCGGAACCTGACGGAGCGAGTTAGCCCCAGAGTCGATATGCAGCGATCCCCAGTGCGAAAATCGCCGACAGATAGGCAAACATCGCGAGCATATCGAAGGCCTGATGGAACCCGCGGAGAAACCAGCGTCGTCCAGTAACTGTCCAAACGACAACCACCGTAAGGGCCGCAAGGATTAGCCAGATGTTGTGTCGGAAATAGCACAAAAGGCCCAACGATGTGATGGAAACGATGAAGAGGAACCACAGGGCAAGCGTCGATGGCCGCCAAGCATGCGCGGTTTCGATTGTAGGGCGCTCGGCCATCACTGTATTTACGCTAGGTCACACAACGAGGTTATGTACGACAGGGTGTCGTACTATACGGAGGCGAGGATCCACGTTGGAAGCTCGTCGTTTTTATTCACGGATTGTAATCGAGTTTCCGCATACCTACGTCACTTGTTGCTGCAA
Source organism: Novipirellula galeiformis (assembly GCF_007860095.1). Taxonomy (NCBI): domain Bacteria; kingdom Pseudomonadati; phylum Planctomycetota; class Planctomycetia; order Pirellulales; family Pirellulaceae; genus Novipirellula; species Novipirellula galeiformis. The sequence goes on from NZ_SJPT01000008.1 coordinate 278,817, forward strand.
AATGTTCGGCAACCGAAATCCCTTTTGGCGGGTAAGTCGTTGCGGCGACGAAGTGGAGCTCGCTTGTTGTAAGGACAAGGTTGAGACTGGACTTTTGCCGGCATTGCCTGCACTCGAGGGTTGCTCCTGCTGACGTGGGAGGCCAGTGCGGCAATCTCGCTTGGTAACCTCTTGAAATACTCGGCGGTCGCAAACCGCCCAAGCTGCCAGCAGGGTGAAGCGGCAGGGTGAAGCAGCAGGGTGAAGCAGCGGCGGGAGGGCAAGTGGGTTCGTCTTTACTCGTAGGGGTGCCTTTTTATATACCTGTCGATTGCCGCAGAAGAACGGCAATGGGGACTTCGCCAGTGGAGGTCTCCTGCATTCGATGGGTTAAGAAAGGATTCCGCTATGGTTGAAGGCACTGAGACGATCGTTCCCGAGGGTACCGCTACCGCTCCCCGCGTCAGTTTTTCTGAAGCGACCGAGCAAGTGATTGGGAATTTGACCAGCGGCGAGGGGGACATGGTGAGCGTGGTGGATTACGCGACCCAACATTTAGCTCCCCAGTTGTTTCTCGCTGCGATCGGCTTGGGCATTGTCTTTATTGGCTACCTAGCGGCGAGTTACTTGTCGCGTGTGATCAGCAAACCAATCTGTCGACGTGTTGATGAAACGTTTGGCATCTTCGTTGGCAAAATCGTTTTCTACAGCATCATGTTTGGAGTGGTCGGAGCGGTCTTGTCCAAGATGGGGGCTCCGCTCGGTGGTTTAGCAGCGATGCTGACCGCGGCTGGTTTTGCTATCGGTTTGGCGTTTCAGGGAACCCTTAGCAATTTCGCGTCGGGTGTATTGATGTTGGTGTTTCGTCCCTTCAAAGTCGGCGACGTGGTCAACGCGGCTGGCGTGATGGGAAAAGTCAACGAAATCGATCTATTTACCACCACTTTAGACACGCCGGACAATCGCCGCATCATCGTTCCGAACAGTTCGATTTCGGGCGGAACGATTGAAAATATCAGCCACCATGCTCATCGGCGCGTCGAAGTTCCGGTCGGAGTGGCTTACGCGGCCGATATCGACATGACTCGTGCCGCATTGACTGCTGCGGTGATGACGTTCGAGAGTGAGTTCATTCCGGGCGAGAAACGCGGGTATGCCGTGATTATGAGCAATTTGGGGGCAAGTTCCGTCGATTGGCTGGTGCGAATGTGGGTTCCATCGAAAGACTTTTTCCGGCTCAAAGAATCCTTGACGGTCGAAATCAAGCGTCAACTTGATGCTCACGAGATCAGCATTCCGTTCCCACAACTCGATGTGCATCTGCGTCGTGACGAGGGGGACGAGGAAGTGCTCTTCCAACGTCCCCGCGTCCGCCCAATGCGGCGAAACGCAGCGGAACCCTCGTTTCCGCATGCGTCGTAGCGATCTGTCTGAAAATGGCCTAAATGCCCTCTGCGAAAAATTTTCGAATGCCCAACCCGGCGTCCGCAGAAGCGATTATGATGACCCCGACTTAAAGTGGTTCACATAATCATCCATCGCTGAATCGTTTCATTTCACACCCTAGCGACGCTCGTTAGGACGCTGGGGAAACATCGCGATTGGAACAGGGACGAGGGAGCTAGACGAGCATGTGGCACACCAGCCGGGGGGATCGGACGCTACGAGGCAGCGAAGCAACATTAGTGAGTCTTGCCATCGATACGATGATCGATGCGTTGTTGGTTCATTTGGATGACGAAGATGATGCCTCGATGGCGCCGGAATGCCAATCGGGGATCGCCGTTTATGATGCCTTGGCCGCGTCGCAACGAATCGGCCTGTTGCACGATGTTGCACGCTATCTGTTGACCGAGACGGAATCGGTCCTACCGTTGTCCGCCGCGACCGAAGCTGCGATTGCCGCGATCTATGTTGAAGTGCGTGATCAGGTGGCGATCGAGATTGATCTTTACAGCGAGAATGCCGAGGGCGATTGCTTTAACGACGGGGCGACTTGGCGAAATTTGGTGTTGGATGCCTATCAATTACTCTTTCGCGAGGCGGAACCGGGGCAGGATTTTTATCGCGAATCGGACGCCTGCTTCGACCCGTCCTGGCAACCCGAGCCTACGTCGGATGACCTTGAGCATTGGGAGACGTTAATCGAACGGTTGACCGATGCGGTGTTGTGGGATCGCGATTTCGAAATGGCCGATTCCTTCCTGGATGTTGATCCTGGGGTCTCGGATCGTCGTCGACGATTGCTGGGGATCGACGCCGATTATTTTACCTACGTGGCTCCCGATCCACGTCCCGAGCAAATGATGCGTTTGGTTTGGGATACACGCGACATCGTGCGTTCCAAACCGCGGTAACCGGCGTTCCACGTTAGATTCATCTTGCCACCGCCCGTGGAAAGTCGGCACACTAAGCTGACGTCCCCCCTTCCGCATCTTCGGGCCTGTGTTTGGTTACCCGCTTGAGTTGCCAAAATGATGAATCCGCTACGTTCCCTGTTGCGCGCTACCCATTGTCGTAGCACGCACCATTTCTTTGCGCTTGACGCATTGCCGTTGGTGGCTACCCAAAGCGGTGAACGTCTCAAGCGTCTGTTGCTTCGTTACCATCATCGCTATTTAGTCGGCGCGACCGATCCAGACGTCCGCTTTCGCGACTTCCAAAATCACGTCGTTCACGTGAACGAGGGCTATTGGGGCGGAGCGCCGCGCGTGGCCCACCAATGGTACGACCGCTTGCAAAAGTATCTACGTACCGATCGTTGGGCGGATGCTGCTCATGCCGCGGGGGTGTTGAGTCACTATTTCACTGATCCAATGCAACCCTTGCACACCGCGCATTGCGACCGCGAGCGCATTCTGCATCGACCCATCGAGTGGAGTATTCGAGAATCCTATCGCGAGATTCACCAGTCTTGGGTGGACAGCGATTTGAGCGTGGTTTTTCAGCTTTCCGATCGCCCCGGTTGGCTTGGCGAGGCGATTCTTCACGGTGCTCGCCATGCGAATCAAAAATACGAGCTGCTGGTCAATCATTACCATTTAGACAAAGCGGTGCGTCATCGCCAGTCGGGATTCGACGAGGTCACACGCGACGTGCTGGTCGAATTGTTCGGGATCTCGATTACCGGTTGGGCGCGAGTTCTCGAGCGAGTTGCCATGGATGCAGAACGTACACGCGGCGAGCGATTGCCCACGTTCTCTTCGCTGCAACCGTTGTTGACGGCCACGCTCAAAACTCCCTTGCATTGGTGGATCGGCCGCGTTGAATCGAACTTGCTTCACGACAAGGTTAAGTGTCTGTATGAAGAGGTCGAGCGGACGGGACAGTTGCGCCGGCATCTGCCGACCGAAGTCGATATCGTTCATCGCGTCACCCAAATTCATCGGGACGAGCAGCGCTGGAATGAGCAGCGAGAGCAACGGCTTGCTTCACGCCACACTGCGATCGGGGTGGTCAAGCCGACCTCAGGGGACAAGCCGGCCGAAGCAGATGCGGAGACGCCGGTGTCGCTTCCCTTCATCCCGCAACTAACGCCCGCACTTCACTCAACCGGCGAGGAGGTTGCTGGGCTGTCTCACGCCGCTGAGATGATCCATGCCCCGTCGATGGATCCCGAAACAACGAGTCGACTAAGCGAGCTTGGGATTCGATCGGTCGCAGACTTTTTGGCGGCTTCGCCGCAGGACGTGGCCGCTCGTTGGGGCTCCGATTCGATCTCAAGCGAAACCGTTGCCTTGTGGCAGACTCAAGCAACGCTGATGTGCGAAGTGCCTGGGTTGCGTCACTGCGACGCACAATTGTTAGCCGGAATTGGCTGCAGCGGGGCGGATGATTTGGCGGCGTTTGTCTCGGATCAAAATGGTTGGGATGAAAATCGTTTGCACGCGTTCTACGTCGCGCTTTTGCAATACGCGGAAAGTTCGGCCGGGCGTCGTTATTTGTGCGACGATCCGGTTCCGTCACCCGCCGCCTTGTTAGGCTGGGTGCAACGAGTCAGGGAACAACGGGCGTTGTCTCCGCGGGGGCGTCAGAGGCCACATCGGGCTGCGGCGTAAGGGGGGACACGGTTTCGCTCGTCCCCCACGGGAGGAGTCAGCCTCCGACGGGGTGGGGCTCCCCATCACGAAGTGCTTCGAACGTGGTATCCTGAGCGGCGGATGGAATTGTTGATCATTCATTTAGCGATTAGAGGTGCATCCTCTAACACGCGAAGGAGACAGGCGGATGCGAGCGTTCGAGGCGACGCAAATCTTTTTTAATGCTGCTGCGGATCATCTCAGTATCGAACCGTCGTTGCGTGAGACGTTGTTGATGCCCAGCCGCGAGGTCCAGGTTCAAGTGACGATTGAACGCGACGATGGTAGTTTGGGGAACTACGTCGGCTTTCGCGTCCAACACAACAACAGCCGGGGGCCGATGAAGGGCGGTTTGCGTTACCATCCGCAGGTCGATCTAGACGAGGTGCGGGCGTTGGCCAGTTTGATGACCTGGAAAACAGCGGTCGTCGATTTGCCCTACGGGGGCGCCAAAGGTGGCATCGGGGTCGACCCTTCGAAAATGTCCAAGCGTGAAATCGAGCGACTCACGCGCGCCTTTGTGGACCAGATCCATGACATCGTCGGACCGGATACCGATATCCCGGCACCCGACATGGGGACCGATCACCAAGTCATGTCATGGTTTCGTAACCAGTGGGAAAAGTACCACGGTTTCAACCCTGCCGTGATTACGGGAAAGCCGGTCGAAGAGTACGGCGCCCGTGGACGTGAAGAGGCAACCGGACGTGGGGTCGGAGCGTTAACGGTCAAGTTGACCAAGCGACTCGGGCTCAAACCGGAAGCGGCGAAAACCGCTATTCAAGGCTTCGGAAACGTCGGCACCCATGCAGCTAAATTTTTGCAGGAGGCTCAGTTTCCGATCATCGCGGTGAGCGATTTGACCGGCACCTATTACGATCCCAATGGATTGAATATTTCGGAAGTGCTGCGGCACAAGTTGAATCATCCCAAGGGGCTGCTCGAAGGCTATCCTCACTGCGATTGTTTGCCGGTGGATGCGCTGATGAGTTTGCCCGACGTGAAAGTCTTGATCCCCGCGGCGCTGGGCGGTGTGATCACCGCAAAGAACGTGGACGGCATTCAGGCTTCGATCATTGTCGAAGCGGCCAATGGGCCGATCGATCCCGAGGCTGATGCGGTGTTACAAAAGAAAGGCGTGACCATCCTGCCTGACATTTTGGCGAACGCAGGGGGAGTGACGGTCAGTTATTTCGAATGGGTCCAGAACCGCCAACACTACCGTTGGACGCTCGATCGTGTCCGCCAGGAACTCGATCACACCATGAGCGAAGCGTTCGAACACGTCTGGCAAACCGCACAGCAGAACAACGTCTCGTTGCGCATCGCGGCTTATATGATCGGGATCAAGCGTGTCCGCCGAGCGGCCGAGTTGGCCGGGCTGGCCTCGTAGCCTCAACGCGATCGAGCCGCTCCTAGCGGCTCGGAACCCCACTCAAACTTTGCAACTCGCTCCCGCCACACCAAGGCGAACCGGTCGATCGAATCATCCGGCCGACTCGCGTGCTTAAGTGGCGACGGGCCAAACGCTCCCTGCAAAATTAGCTTTCAAAACGCTTCGAGCGTGACTGATCATTTTTTTTTACTCATAAGGATTTAACGTTGGAAATTTGGCCTGCCATTGATCTCCGCCACGGCAAACCCGTTCGGCTCAAACAGGGTGATTACGATCGCCAAACCGTCTTCGGTGACGACCCCGTCGAGTTCGCAAAACGATGGCAAGATGCCGGGGCGAAACGATTGCACTTGGTGGACCTCGATGCCGCCCGGGGCGACGACCCCCAACCCAACCGCGAAGCGGCGAAGCGGATCGTTCAAGCCACCGGATTGCCGTGTCAGCTCGGGGGCGGCGTTCGTGATGAAGCGACCATTGAACTGTTGCTCTCCGTTGGGCTCGCTCGTTTGGTGGTCGGCTCTCAAGCTTTGAAGCAGCCCGAGTGGTTCGCCTCGATGTGCGATCGCTATCCCGGCAAATTGGCCGCGGGAATCGATGCCCGCGATGGCATGGTCGCGACCGATGGTTGGTTGGAAACCAGCACGACCCCCGCGATCGAGTTGGCCCAAGATCTGCGTGAGCGAACGAGCAATATTGCCGCGATCATTTACACGGACATCGCCCGTGATGGGATGATGAGTGGCCCGAACTTTGCGGGGCTTGCCGAAATGGCCTCGGCGACCGACATCCCGCTTGTCGCGAGCGGAGGCGTGACGACGCTCGAGGATGTACGTCAGCTTGTCGAGATGAAGATGCCCGCAGCGATCATCGGGCGGTCCTTGTACGACGGAGCCATGAAGTTAGAAGACGTGGTGGAAATCGCCAGCGATCATTAGCAACGATATGAGTTAGCAACGATAGGTAGGTGCGTCGGATGAGCCGTCTTGGTTTGAAGCTGCTGGTTCCCGTTTTTGTGTTGTTCTTCATCAGCCAGTGGCAGGCTGTGGCAGACGCACAAGGCTACAAGCAATTGCCTCCGGCTGGGATTGAAATCAATCCTGCTGTCAAACGCGAATTGGCGGCTCGAGTCGCTCAGTTAGAAAAGGAAGTCGAGGTATTCGCTGCGACCTCGACCGAGTCGTCGCGTTGGGTTCCCGATATTCTGGTGCTCACCCGCGCGGTGCGTCTGGCGATCAATCAAGATCGTTTTTACCGCAAATCCGAAACCGCCGACGCCGCCAAACTACTGGACGAAGCGAGTCGCCGGTTGACTGCCGTGAAAGCAGGAACTCAAGGCTTGCTGCTCTTGGGGTTGGCGGCAGAAAGCGTCGACAAGCCGCAATTGTTGGTCGGCGGATTTGTTTCCGAAATCGATGACTCCGTCCAACCTTATGGCTTGGTGATCCCTGCGGGGTTCCAGCTGAGGATGACCACGCCGTACCGCGTGGATGTGTGGTTACACGGTCGCGGCGATGCCAAGACGGAGATTGCGTTTTTGACCGAGCGAATGAGCAAGCTGGGCACCTACGCGCCTGACGATACGATCGTGCTGCACCCCTTCGGTCGGCATTGCAATGCGTTCAAGTTCGCCGGGGAAACGGACGTCTATGAAGCGATTAGCCACACCCAGCGGATTGTCCCCGTGGACCCCCAACGGATCGCCATTCGTGGCTTCTCGATGGGCGGTGCGGGGGCTTGGCACTTGGCCGTTCACGATCCGACTCGCTGGTTTGCCGCTAATCCGGGCGCGGGGTTTGTCGATTCGATCGTCTATCAAGGTTGGGACAAAAAGCCACCTTTTGAATTTGATCCCACGCGTCAAAAGCTGTTGCGTTGGTACGACGTCTTACCTTGGGTCACCAACTTGCAAAACACCCACACGATCGCGTACAGCGGGGAAGTCGATAAGCAAAGACAGGCCGCCGATCGTGTTGTCGCTGCGGCTCAGGAGGCTGGGTTTGAATTCCCTTACGTGATCGGTGCCAAGATGGGGCACAAGGTGGATGACAACTCGATCGTCGAAATCGATCGGCAACTAGCCGGCATTGCATCGGAACCCAAATCAGCGCCCCGTAAACAGATCGATTTTGTCACCTACACCACCAAGTATTCCACCGCGGATTGGTTGCGGGTCACCGGGTTGGTTGAGCATTGGACCGCGGGCCGAGTGAAAGCCCGAATCGTCGCCCAGGATCGCTTGGTGGTACACACCGAGGGAGTGACGCATTTAGAATTCGATTTTCGCCAATCGGCGTGGCCCACTGGATCACGTGATGTCGATTTGATCATCGATGGAGGGCGATTTTTGGTGCCGGACCTTAGTGATTCACCGGGGTGGCAATGCCAATTGGTGCGGACCCATGGCGAGTGGAACATCGATATTGCCGATCCCAAGCGGCTGAGGAAACGTCCTGGCATGCAAGGCCCGATCGATGATGCGTTCTGTGATCGATTTCTGTTTGTGTTGCCGACTCGCCCAGCGACGCACGGGGAAGTGCAACGTTGGGTCAATCGCGAGCAACTTTACGCTCAACGGCGATGGCGTGAATTGATGCGTGGCGACGTTCGCGTGGTCAAGGATGTCGATCTCAGCGAAGAGCAAATCAAGAATAACCATCTGATCTGCTTCGGCGATTTCGCGAGCAATCGGTACCTGCGTGAAATCCGAAGCGAGTTGCCGATCGAGTGGACCAAGGAAACATTGAAGGTTGGGGATCAGGTGTTTGATCCGGCGACCCACGCGGTCGCGTTCTGTTATCCCAATCCCAAAAACGCTGGCAAGTATGTGGTGGTCAATAGCGGGATGACGTTCCGAGAATTTTCCAACGTCAGCAATTCGCGTCAAATCGCGATGCTTCCCGATTGGGCGGTCATCGACGTGCAAGCCGAAGATGACAGTATCTTCCCAGGCAAAATCGCTGCCGAAGGATTCTTCGACGAGGCCTGGGGGCTCTAACTCTTGATCCAACACATCTCATGACGAATGGTTTTCGATCCTATCCCGATGGGGGTGGAGGAGATTCGAGCAATTTTAAAATTGACGTGGGATCCAAGCCGTAGCTGCGTTCGCAAGATCGTGGTCCACCGTCTGGCGACACGAGCTACATCAAAATTGATGTGGGATGATTGGCCGGTGGGAACCGGCCCTACGATTAAAATCCCTCTCGGGATTGAGCTAAAAAAATTGGATGCCAGAGTCGAAGTCTCTGCGCACAAAAAAAGCGACGCGATCGTGACATCGCGTCGCTTTGATTGCATTCGTGTTCTATCGCTTGGACAGACGTCGCTCGAGCGCTTTTCGCGACAGCGGCATGATCTGAGCCGCACCGCCTGGGTTGTACAGCAAATCGTCGCGGCTGGGTTTCGTATCGGTGTTCTCGTACTGAACCAAGTAGGCACCGACTTGCATCCCGCCGTGCTCGTAAACCGGTGGCCAAAATTCTTCGCCACGAATTGCCAAGGTCTTGGCAAGCAAGCGAGTCGCTCGGCCGGAGAATCCGCTTAATACCATGTCCAAGCGTCCCAGGGCTTCGCGGAAGATGTAGAACACCAATGCCGAGTCTTTGCCTTTGCCGCCCGCATAGGCCCACGTGCCATCGTCTTTTTCGTAGTAGAAGCCTGGTTCCGGAGCATCTTCGTTCTTGCTCAAGCGTACGCCCGCCGATGCAGCACCCGGCTTCGGATCGCTGTCGCGGTAGCGAAGAAAGAAGGGGCATGAGCGAGCCGAGACATCGTCGACATCGTCTTCGGTGACAAACGGAGTGCAGCCGAAGGCGTCCGAAAACATCAGTTCGACCACCGGGTTGCTCTTCACGCTGCCGATACATACCAGTCCCCGGTCGCCGGTAGCTTCGACGAAGCCTTCGAAGACTTCGGTTGCCCGTTCACGAGCGTCCTCGAGGGTGACTTGGCCGGGGCTCCAAACCAAGGTTTGTTGTAATCGATCCGGCATCGGCACTTCAGCCGGCTTGCCGTCTTCGCCTTCGACGTTCGTTTTATGCTTGGCGGCACCACCAAGGGTGGACACTCCATTGAGTAGTTCGCCGAACAAGACCGAATCGCTTGCCACCACGGTCGCATTCTCAGGAGAGTCGTCGCCATCGTTTTGGCGAACGCCAATCACGATCTCAATGTCGCCCCGGCGAGCGAGCAGCTCCCAAAAGTTCTCAGCGTTGATTTGGAACAAGGCGCCCGGCAATTGGTCGGCCGTGGCGTAACCATGGTCAATCAAGTAGTCGCATAACCGAGAAAGCGCGTCCAGCGGAATGTATTTTGCTTCGTTCTTTAACAGCGAAGCTACTTGATGTCGATCGAGTCCTGTGTGTTCAACAATGGACTTGATCGTTCCTGGGCGCTTGCGTCGGTCGGGGGTGTGTCCAAGTAATTCCGCAAGTCGGAATGCATATCTCATTAGGGAACGTCGAAAATGAGGAGTGAAGTGGAGGAGTGTCGATCGTCGATTCAGGTCTATAGTGTAGCAAGAATCGGCGTTAATCTCGCCTAGGGGTTACGGCGCGAATTTGCATCCTTGTCGAGGGAGCTGTCGAATGGAGTGGTTAGCGCGGTTGTGCCAACCGGGGCGGATTAGCCGGCGGGGGGGCTCTTGATCTAAAATAGAGAAATGACCGTGTCGTGGGCGCGTTCGCGTATCGAGCACGCGAATTCCATGCCCGCTGAGCTATACTGAAACAAAGCTAATATCCTCGTTCGAACGAGTCTCATCGAATTCAATGTCGCTCTCTACCACTGCATCACCGACGCCTCCGCCATCCACCCCACGCGAGCCAAATGCGTTTGATAGTGTGGCGGCGTTGGTCGAATCACGCATCGGCGAAGCGCAGAAGGCGTTGTGGTGGGCCGAGCTGATTCGCAGCCTGTTGCGGATCTTAATCGGAGCCGTCGTCGCGGTTCTCGTCTGGGTGGTTGTCGACCAGTGGCTCTACTCGCCAGGGCGGGGCGCCCGCATCGTCGGCTTTATCGCATTGCTATCATGGGTGGTTTCCCAGACGTTGCTTCGGGTGGTGCCCGTGCTGCGAGGAGCGATTCGTCCCGAGTACGCCGCTTACTCGCTGGAGCGTGACGTTCCGGAAATGCGGCAAGAGTTGACCAGCTACGTTACGCTGCGCGACCAGAAAGATGCTCCTGGGTTGCGAGGGAAGGTCATCCGTTCGATCGGGGCTCATGCGGCCAGCCGGTTGCGCACTCATGACGCGTTGCCGATCGAAGCAACCGGAATGATTCGTTGGTGGCTCGTCACCGCGGGGTTAATGGCAATCTTTTTCCTCTACGCTGCATTGTCGCCCAAGGACAGTTTCCAATCGGCAAGTCGATTGGTGATGCCGATCGCGTCGATCGATCCTGCGAAACGGGTGATGATTCGCGACGTGCTGCCGGGCAATGTCGAAACGCTCGCCGGACGAACCCTCGAGATCTCTGCGGTCGTCGAGGGGCTGCGTCAAGACGAGCCTGTGATTTGTCGTTGGCAGGCTCAGGATCGTGAAGTCGAGACCCCGTTGCAACGCGATGCGAGTTCAGGACGTTACCTTGGTGAGATCACGCTCGAACACGCTTCCTCGGGTCAGGTGCCTTACCAAATCGAAGCGGGCGATAATCTTGCAGGCCCGTTCTACTTGACCGTTCAAGACGTTCCGGTCGTTGCCGTTCAATCGATTCGTTATGTGCCGCCGTCCTACACTCAAAAGCAACCTCACACCAGCAGTAGTGCGGCGATCACGGCGCTTGACGGAACGCAGGTCACCGTTTCGGCGCGAACGAACCGTCCGATTGAAAAAGCAACGATCCAGTTCAACCCCAAGCCGCTCGGCGATACGGTGCATGCGACCGCAGGCAGTATGGAGATGCAAGTGGATGAGTCGGGGACGTTGATCACGTTTTCGTTTCCCGTTCGTTATGCGCGTGAGCGATCGTCGGCCGTGCAATTGGAAAGTTATCGCATCAAGGTTTGGGACAAGAGCGGCCAGACCAATCCAGCGCCGATCGTTTATCCGATTCGCGTGATCGCGGATCTGTCGCCCGAAGTCACGATCGTGATGCCGCAGCAATCGCCCAAAAGTATTCCGATTGATGCTCAGCAAATCATCGAAATTCATGCGGCCGATGCGGATTATGGACTGCAGCGAATCGAGCTAGAGATCCGTCGCGGGATTGAGGTGCTTGAGCGTGCCACGTTGTGGAAGGACGATGTCGGTCGGAAGGGGAACCAGATTGCCGAGTATCGTTTTCGACCTCACGAACACTTCCTGCGAGTCGGCGACGCGGTCCAAGTCACCGCGATCGCAACCGATAATCGCGGTGACGTAATGGATCCGTTAGTGGAACCCAATGTGGCTAAAACGGATCCTGTCGAACTTCGCATCACGATGAGCGAACCGGTGCCGAAAGAGCCAGTCGCCGGAGAGGGGCTGTCGGCTCCCGATAAAAAGCCGGCGGCAAGTCCCGATGCGGGGGAATCCGCGGGCCAAGGAGAGCAGGGCGGTGCAAGCGGTGGCGCATCTCAATCAGGTGGGAAATCGAAATCGGGAGAACAATCCGGCGGTTCGTCTGGCGGAACCGGGGGCGAGTCGGGCGAGCAACAGGACTCTGACCCCGAAAACCAGTCCGGTTCCTCGGGGGGATCCGGCACGCAGCCTCCATCCGATGCAGAGGATTCGCAAGGAGAGGGAGACAACAAGGATGCTTCCGGCGGTGGAGCCTCGTCGGGGGCCAGCCAAGATAGCGGCGAAAGCCGAGACGATTCCGGTGGCGAGATGAAGGACTCCCAACCGGGAGATTCCCAGCCCTCGGACTCGAAGTCAGGGAATTCCCAGCCCGGTGATTCTAAACAGGGGGATTCACCTCAAGGTGATTCGAAGCCAAACGACGCGAAGTCGGGCGATGCGAAGTCGAGTGATGCGAAGTCGAGTGATGCGAAGTCGGGTGATGCGAAGTCGGGTGAAGACGGGGCGGGAGGCAATTCTGCCGGAGCAGGCCAAGACGGAGGAGATCCGTCTGGAGGAGCCAAGCCGAAGGGGCGAGAAAACTCAAATTCCAAGCAAACGGATTCGGCAACCGGTTCGAAGCAGGGAGAGTCAGGCCCGAACGAAACAGGCCAGGGCGAAACAGGCCAGGGCGGGGCAGAGCAGGGGATGTCGGATCCGTCCCAGTCGACAGACGGAAGTCAGCAGGGATCCGAGCAAGGCCAGGGATCCGAGCAAAACCAAAGTGGATCGGCCGAACGCGAGCCCCCCAAGCATGATGGCGAAGCATTCGAGCGTATTCGTGACTACCTCGATCAGAAGAAACAGCAGCAATCAGGCCAGGGCTCACAAGGTGATTCCGCTGCGAAGCCGGATTCAAACTCCGATGCCGGAAGCGAACGCCAATCGAGCGCGGACGCCAACGATCCAAATCAAATGAATGAATCGGGATCGGGAGAGGACTCCACCGCGGACGCAACCAATTCCGCGAAACAATCTACGGGCCAGGACGCTCAGAATAACAAGCCCGCCGGCGCTGAATCCGGTGCAGGCAAATCAGGCGAGGAACAGCCCCAAACTCCCCCCAGCTCAAAGCCAGCGGATTCAAAGCAGGGAGATACAGAGAAGTCTGGCGATGGATCCGGTGAGAAATCGGGCGAGGGTGCGGCTAAAGATGGAGCGGCCAAAGACGAGACGTCTCCGCAGGGCGATGCGAAGGCCAATGAGCAAGGTTCGCAAAACGATGCCGAAAATGGTTCCAGTAGCGATTCGATGAATCCGCAAGATGGCGGCGAACAGGGTGCAGGCAAACAAGGTGCAGGCAAACAAGGTGCAGGCAACGAGGGGGCTGCAAACTCCAGCGATACGTCCGATGCGAGTGCGTCACCCCAGGGCAACAAGGACGCCAATCAAGCAGCACCCGACGCTTCGGAATCCCAAGACCAAGCTAATCAAGACCAAGCTAATCAAGACCAAGCTAATCAAGACCAAGCTAATCAAGGCGAAGCGAAATCCAGAGACGAAGCCAAGTCCAAAGGTAGCGATCCACAGAGCGGCCAACCGCGTGATTCGGCGTCCGAGCCGACGCCCTCCTCCGAGTCCGGAGAGCCACGTCGTCAGGCGCCGGATGGCTCGGGAGCGGGGAGTAATGGCTCGGGCTCGGGAGCGGATTCGGGTAATGCTGTCGATTCCTTGCCACCCACATCCGATCCCGTCGATCTCGATTACGCTAAAAAGTCGACCGACATGGTGCTGGACTATCTCAATGAAACGCGTGACAAGCCGGACCAAGATTTGCTTGAAAAACTAAACTGGACCGATGCGGATTTACAGCGTTTTGCGGAGCGATGGAAACAGGTTCGCGAGCTCGATCAAACCGGCGCGTCCGATCCCTCCAAACAGCAGGAGCTTCGCGAAGCACTCGAAAGTTTGGGGATGCGTCCACCGACCCAGGCGACAAGCCAACGCCGCGAACAAGCCGATGCGTTGCGAGGACTGCGTGACGCTGGGAATCGCACGCCGCCACCGGCCGCTTACCAAGATGCCTTTGACTCCTTCCGCCGAGCCATCGGCGGAAAGTAGTGGATCATTGCTAATGAGTCCTGAGTCCTGAGTCCGTAGGGCCGGTGGAACCGGCCTCACTCAAACATCTCGTCAAGCTGTTCGATGTAGTCCAATGCCGCTTCGGGAGTTTCCACTTCCATTCCCGGAACGCGTCCGGCGCGATCGCATTCCCCTAACAGACATAAGTCATCAAACCACGGGTGGGCAGCAAGCCGTTTGCGACGTCGCGCTCCAATCGTACGTTCATGGATTTTGTGAGCTTCCATGTGGTGCCTGATCAACCATGCGGTGCGCTCCGAAATGAACCCCTCGAGAGCTTCTAGGCTGCTGCAGACGTGGTTCTGCGGATCGATTGCTTTGCCGATGTCATGTAACAACGCCGCCAACAAAAACTCTTCATCATACGGCATCAAGTCTTTCGCTAATGCAAAGACTTGCATGCTGTGAAACAACGCATCCCCTTCCGGATGGTAATGCGGACTTTGCCGCACGTTTTCCAATGGAATCAACAGCGACAAGAAAACGTTTGCACGATCCGGACACAGATCCATTGCGGATAATTGCTCGACTTGAGCGTTTGCATCGACGTCGTGCTCCATTGCGATCATACGTTCCAATTCTGCAATCCCGACGCGTTCGATCGCTTTGCCGGTAATCGAACTGCGAAATCGAAATCCGAGTAATGAAGGGTGATAGACCGTTAGTTCGATCGGAAACGTGTCGCGCACATGTAAGTGGGTAAACACACGTTGCTCGCCATGTTTTTCGACCCGTTTACGCTGCATGTGATAGAAAACGCCCAGTTCATCGAGCGCGATTGCAATCGATTGAGGCGACGCGGCAAACACATGGATATCAATGTCCGAGCCTTCGCGAATGCTGCCGGTCAGCACGCTGCCGATCAATTTGGGGTGAAACGGCGTCAGTTTTCGCAGCCACCATGCGGCCCGCAATCGCATCTCCAGCAGCCGTTTGGAATAGCCCTGGTCGCCTTCGCTGATTCGGGCCAGCAATTGCACTTGTTCGCGAATTTCGGCGTTGGTGGGCAAGTCGGCTGGTTTGATCCAGCCTCGATAGATTCGGCGAGCGGCTTTTTGTTTGGCAGTGAAGTACTCGCTACATTCACGCGAGTACATCAAGCGTGCCGCTTCCCAAGCAATCTGGCGGCGAAGTTTTGGCGATGACATTCAAAAGGTTTGGCGATGCAAACCGAGAAAGATCGAGCAACGAAGGGTCAGGTCACCTCTTCAGTCTTCGTCGTTTGGCCCCGAATGTCAAACGTTTTTCTGCAGGGCCCACCGCCCCAGGCGGTCCGTACTCCATTCTTCCCGTGCATCCACACGACATTTGTCATCTTTTTTTATGTTCGATAGGGGGGGGGGCATTAGTAATGGCGTCGCGATGATTGTAGCGATTAAAGGTTGCAAACCCGTGCGGCTGTATTATTTGGCACATTTGGCACGATAGATGTAGAGTCCATTCGTCCACCTTTCGAGACCTCGGGTAACTTTGCATGTTCCGATTTTTGACCACGATGACGCTGATCGTCTGTGTGACAACAGCACAAGCGGCATCCCCCATCCTTATTAACTCGTCTAATACGACGCTGACGCAAGCTGACGGAGGTAATGGTTATGCAACCGTTACGGTGGGGGCTGGCGAGTCGATCTCGGCGATCAATGTGAGTACCAACAGTAGCTATTTTCATATGGGGATGAGTGGAGGCGGTGAAAATTGGCACCGAGATTGGAACAACGAGATTGGCAATCTGCTGGATTTTGGAACCGCATCCACAGCTGACCCTGGCTCCTACATCTTCGACTGGGATTTGTATTCTGGTGAATTCACCATCAACTTCATCTTTGAGCTGCCCTCGTTTGAAGCGGGCCAATTGCTCGGCAGCACCTCGCAGGCTCAGTTCCAGAACCAAAACTATCAGTTCCAATCGCTGAGCCGTCAAATCACCGGCATGGCAGGTAGCTTCGCTGGCGGTGCAGGCTCGATGGACCATGTCACGCTCACTGCTCCGCCACGTACCTCTAGCGGTGATTACGCACCGGTTAGTCTGGTCAGTTACGAGGAACCGGCCGTCCAGCAGATCAGCTACCGAAGTGCGCCGCTGACGCGAGGCGGTTGGGGTGGTTGGATGCAAGGCTACGGGATCGGCGGCAGCGCCGATGGCCATCTCGGAGTGGCGGGATTCGACTACGGTGCCGCAGGCACGCAACTGGGGCTCTTCCGCCACGTTGATGCTCATACGATGGTGGGCTTCTATGGCACGTACGGCTATCAAAACGTCAGCACGGACAACGGTTCCGAAGCGGACGTCAACAGCGGGATGATTGGCACATTCTTGCACCGCAACGATCACGATGGCAACTACTACACGTTGGCCGGCAACGCGGCGTACGACGACTACGACACATCCCGCATCGGTGGCATCACCGGCAACTTTGACGGCGTGCAAACTGGCACCTACCTGGAACGCGGTTGGAATCGCACCCTCGGTGGCGTGAAGGTTCAACCCAATGTTGCCCTGCAATACGTGTGGGTCCACCAAGACGACCATGTGGAGTCCGGTGGAGCATCGATCGACGATGTCGATGCCCATTCGCTCCGCAGCATGGTTGGCTCGAACTTTTATGGCAACCGTCACCTGAACGGCTATTACGGTTGGCGTTGGACACCCAATGCCCGGGCTTCGTGGATGCATGAGTATCTGGATCCATCGACCAGCGTCACCGGCACCCAGAGCGGATCGAGTTTTGCAACCAACGGCTTGGACCTGGGCCGCGACTGGGCATTGGTAGGCATCGGGTTGCAAGGCAATCGCAACGCGGCGCTAACGCTATACGGCAACTATGATCTGCAGGTCAACGACCGTAGCCAATTCCACACCGGCAGCGCCGGCGTGGTTTGGACGCGATAAGAGAGCGTCATTCGGGCCAGCAAATACAATGAAAAACCGAACGCCACGCCGACATCGTCGAATCGTTAGAGAAACGTTGTTCAAGCTGGCGCAGAATCGAGATCAAACTGGCTGGATCAGTCACGAAGTGACGACAGGCAATAGCCACGGACGCGAGTCCGTGGTTGACGGCCGACCCGGATTGGGACAGTCGCAACGCGACGACATGTGTCATTACCGAACGATTGCATTGCCTTGAACAGACAGAAAACATTCAGGCTGCACCTAGCGTCAAATTTGCTGGCGGGCACCAATCACCGGTCATTTTTTAATCTTCCATTTTTTAACCTCGCTTACCTGCCAATCGGCATCGGCACGATGCAAGCGACTGGCACGGCCGAGATCATTCTCGATCGTGAGCCAATGCAATACGACCTAGCGCGGAGTAACAGGAGGTTAAAAGATGGGGTGGTAAAAAAATCCGAGCGGCAAGCTTACCTCGTTGAATCCTTTGAGGAAACTTTGTTCAAGCTGGGGCAAGTACGAGATTGATCCGTCTGACGCGTTCGCCGAAGGATTTCGACCACTTACCACATTGTCTCTTTGGTGAGTTCTCACGCTAGCGATTTCAGTTGAAACCCGAGGTTGCCCCAGTCGCGAAGCGTCTCCAAAGTAAGTGCGATGTCCCCAGACGTTTTTTCTCCCTAGCGATTTGCTCTGTCTCCCGGTATTAGTCCCCAGGCATTAGGCATTAGGCATTAGGCATTAGGCATTAGGCATTTCCGTCCCCAGGCATTTCTGTGGGGGACGCCGGTAACTTCGGATTACAATTGCATGTGGCATCCCGTTTGTCTTTTTGGCATAGCAGCCGTAGAAGAGTTCGGTACTGAATCCGTGGATTGCAGATGGAGTGGTTCCAGCCATCGTCAGACCGAGTTGATTGGTCCTGTGCGGGGAAAAAATTGCATCTTTGGGTTGCCAAGTTAAAGAAATTGCAAAGGCCTGCGACTGGGGCTTTGTCTGTCGAAAGAGATCTCTGGAAAGTACACCTCGCTGAGCGAAAGATAAAATTATGACGAACCGTATGCAGTGTTGCCGGGTTTTCGGGTTGGTCGTTTTTATCGCGTGCGGGTTAGGGCTGCCTGCAGACACGTTGCAAAATTGCTGGGGGCAAGACGTACCCGAGGATGTCGCGACAGATGCTCAAGGACAGCAAACGGAGCCGACCAAGGCCCTATTGATTGAAACCTTGAACAAGGTCTTGAGCCTGCTGGAAAAGGAAGATTACGTTTCCGCATCGGCGCATTTTGTACTGCCACCGAATTTTCGCCCCGAGATGTTGGATGGATTTATCAAACGAAGCGAAATTTCGCGGGCGGGGATTGAGGTGTTAGCACAGGACGGGGTGTTTGGTAACGCCGAACAGACCTTCGGCGCCGAACGAGCGGCCAGCCATGCAGAACGTGCCAAAGTCGATCGCGAGCAGTGCTATGGTTTCTATCACACTACCGAAGATGCGACCGGCGAGGTGATGGCGTTTTGGGACGGTTCAGGATTCCGAATTGTGCGGCTAGATGACGTTGGGAAACTGTCCGCAACCAGCGGCGGCGCGGATCCTGAACCTGCTAGTCCCAGCACGAAAGCGTTGCCCAATATGGCTGCCAACCTAGCCACAAAGGATGCCGCCGCGGTACCCGTCGGGGATCTGGCAGCCATCGCGCAGCGGTTGCCGGAATTGGAGTCGGCCACGACCGAGAACCCGCTGGACGTCGCTGCTCGAGCGAACTACGCAATGGCGCTTTATCAAATCGGAAACTTCCCGCAAGCCTGGACTCAGTTGCGGGTTGCGGCAAAGCTTGATCCGAAGCATGCAGGAGTCGCTAAAGGGTTGGCGGCTCTGTTCAGCAAATTTGAATCGATGGCTGTTTTTACGGTGGGTGTCCAACCCGAAACCGTCACCGGGTTGTTGGGCGAGCCCGACCAGGTTGTCGATTTAGGGAACGATCGCGAACGTTATGTGTATGCGTTCTACGCGGTCGATTTCCGCGATGGACGCGTTCATGAAGTGATCGATTTGCGCAATGCAACCGAAGCGATGTTTCGCCCCACAGAAATCGTCTCGGTTGATTTGGATGGTCGTGGATGGATTTGTGGCATTCGCAATAAAGCCGATGGGCAAGTCACGGCTCGGTATTACTTGCCTGGAGAAATGATTTCCAACTGGACGGAACAGGTCGAAGTCCAACGGATTTTGGGGGCGGCCAGCATCGGAACGATCAAAGAGATTGCGGCAAAATTCATCGCCCAGGTCAAAGCGATCCAACCGAAAATGGAGTACCAGATCTTAGACGTCCAGGACGACTCCGTGATCGTTGCTCTCGAACTACCGGGCAGCCCTTCGTTTGCCAAACGTCATCAATTGGTCCGGCTGTTCAAGGCCAACGACGACGTGCACCGTCTGGCTTACTCGCTGAAGGTCGACCAGCCATCCGATGAAACCAAAAAGAAATGGTTTGCGATCATGAAGTCGGCATCGCTGGAAGCGGTAACGAAATAGACGATCGATTTTCAATCGAGTGGATTACATCACTGTACCTGAGTCCCAGAGAGACATCGCACTTCCCCGACGCACCAGGGTTTACCGCGATAGGACTGTGTTTGAAAACGAGGCGAACATTGGACGGTGGCCAAGCTCCATCGACTAGAGCTCGCGGCGACATCGAGAAACATGTGACATCGAGGGACATCGCATTTTTCTGGCGTGTCCTGGACGGGCAGAAAATTTCAAGGCTGCCCGACACCAATCCCGACACCAATCCCGCACCAATCCCGCACCAATCCCGGTCATTTTCTAATCTTCCATTCTTTAACCTTGCTTACCCGCTAATCGGCATCGGCACGATGCAAGCGACTGGCACGGTCGAGATCATTTTCGATCGTGAGCCAACGCAATACGATCTTGCGCGGAGTAAAAGGAGGTTAAAAGATGGGAGGATTAAAAAATCCGAGCAGCAGACTTACATTGTCGAATCCTTTGTAGCGATAGATTCTGGCTCCAGGCATTCCCGCTGGATGAAAAGGAGATCCGCGTTGCATGACGGCTATTGGAGGCTAGCGGAAGTCGTAGAGGATTTCGAGTTCCGCAGCGAGGGCACGAAACGCTGGATCCGTTCTGCTACGTCCGCAAACGAGAGTGGATCTACGCCTGCGGCAGTCGCAACGTAAAGGTGCTGCCCTTGCCCAACTTGCTTTCACACTCGAGCGATCCGCCCAGCGATTTTGCGATGCGGCTGGCAATCGCAAGTCCCAACCCGTTTCCAGTAATCCCCGCACCTCGGGCTTCGGCCGTTCGAAAGAAGGGATCAAAGATTGAAGCAAGATCACCTTGGGCGATGCCGGTTCCTGAATCCGAAACGCGAATCACAACTTGACCCTGCTCGCAGCTAGCCGCCACGGTAACACGCGTTCCCGACTGACTGTACTTCAACGCGTTGGAAACCAAATTGTCCAAAACACGCGACAACAACGACGCCGGAGCAGCGATTTGCGTGTCGTCATCGAGTTGGTTATCCAGCTCCAAATCGGCTTGACGAGGAACGTGCGGTCGCGAGTCCCAGTGCGAATCGAGCCACTCGGAAATGACCCATGATTCGCTTCGCGGCAGCACCCCATCCTCGTCGCTGCGGGCGAGAAACAACAACGACTCGACGATCTCTTGTAGCGAGATCGTTTGCTTTCGCAGCAACTGCAGGTTCGACGTGTATTCCGCTTCGGTTCGCGTTCGTCGCAAGGTGATATCAATGTGTCCAAGCAACACGGTCAGCGGCGTTCGCAGTTCGTGCGCCGCATCGCCCGCAAATCGTCGCTGCTGCTCAAACGCGATTTGTTGCCTATCGAGCAGTCGATTGAATACGGTTCCCAGGTTGGACAATTCGTCTTTCGACGGATGGACGGGAAGCCGTGTTTGAAAATCGGCACCAGCGATTTTTTGTGCTTCGCCTGACATCTTGGTTAGCGGTCGCAATGCCTGAGCTACAATCCAGCGTCCCAGTGCTGCGATGGTGAGCCACGCGGCGAGCGGAACGAGAACCACTAACCAGCCCAGACGGGCAACCGTTTGGTCACGCTGCATTGTGGGCCGACCGACCATCATCAACAGTTCATCAAATTCATCCAGTTGGCGATCGACACGCTGGGGGTTGGGAGCAATCAGACGCTGATAAAATAAGGTTTGGTGCGATGGGGGATCGTTCAACGTGAACGTCTTCTGTGGCTCGGGAGCTGAGCTCGCGATCTTCATTGCCCGAGCCGTAAACGGATCGTCGGCGTTGGTCGATTTTTCGACAACGAAGTTTCCATCGCCAATCACGATCCAGCGCAACGGGTCGGACGGTTCGCTGGAACCGAGTGCGATCGAATGCTCGAGCGGTTGCCATTTCACCTCGGTCTCTTCGACCTCGGCGGCTGCAACGAGCGAATCCAGCGAGGCACGCAACTGATGTTCAAACTGATAGTCAATGTGATTTCGGGCTAGCGAGTAGAACACCAACGAATAGATGCCCAGCGCGATTGCTAGAGTCGCCAGGAAGAAGGCGGAAACGCGTGTGGTCAATTTCATTTCGTGTCGCCTTGAGACGGCTGCGCCGCGATCTGAGATAGGCTTTTAGCGTGTCGTTTCGAGATAATGGTTGGTCGAAAGCCTATCGCAACTCAACTTCCGCTTCGGCCATCAAAACGCATCCACGGCTCGCGTCACAGATTGCCTGACTCCAAGATATACCCTTGTCCTCGGCGTGTTTGAATGACACGCGGTCCCCACTTTTCCAGCTTGCGACGCAAATCCTTGACATGCACTTCAAGCGTATTGGAAAGCCCATCAAAGCTTTCGTCCCAAACGGTCTCGTAGATTCGCGTTCGCGAGAGGACACGCCCGGGATGCCGCAGGAACATGGTCAACAAAGACAACTCTTTGGCCGTCAAGTCGAGTGGCACGTTTCGGCGAGTGGCCTTTTGCAGTGCCAAGTCGATGCTGATGTCCTGGTAATCTAAATGCAGTGAGTCGGATTGGTTGGGGCGCCGGAGCAATGCGCGCACGCGGGCCAGCAATTCCTCGAACGCGAATGGTTTGGTCAGATAATCGTCCGCTCCGGCGTCCAGCCCAGTTACTCGTTCGTTGACGCCATCGCGTGCGGTCAGAAACAGTACGGGGGTGGTCCGGTTTTTTTGCCGGAATCGTTGCAGAATTTGAATGCCGTCCTCACCTGGAAGCCACCAATCCAACAAAACCAAATCCCAGGTTTCGGACTGCAATCGCAGCCAAGCGTGCCGCCCATCCGCAACGTGCTCAGCGACGTAGCCCTCCTCCGTTAGGCCGCGAACCAAAAAATCCGCGATCCCAGGTTCGTCTTCAATCACTAATATGCGAATGCTCATTGTTCGGTTTTACCTATCCTCGATGTTTCGGCAACGGCATCATCCTCTTTGACCCCTTGGATGGGAAGCGGTTCCTTGGGCACCCGTCGAAGCCTGACATCAGCAATGATCGCTTATAGCGATAAGCGGCAGTTAAACCCTGGATAAAGAAAACTTTAGGTACAAGATAAAGTTGATTTTATCCACCATTCAACGTCCGTTTTCGGTGAACAGGAATGATCGGTTCGTGCTTGGTCGTTGCCAGGCAACGGCACCACCATTTCTCCCCCGGCCGACTCCGAACCGGATACCGCGTTCGAACCATGCCTTGCCGATCATCAGTCGCTCCTCTAAAGACCCATCAAGAGTCTCGCAACCATACCCTGATTCCACTTCATCTTTGTGGCGGGCGTTTCCACACGCTCGGCCGATCGAATCGTTTCGTTCGGTTGCTGCGGTTTGACCAGCCGAATGCAGTCGTGGAGTGTCATCGACATCGCGTCCTTATTTCGCGGGTCAGAGGTTTGGGCGAAGAAGTTTCGGATCGCGGTTTTGATCGAACGTTGCATGGTTTACTTCTTTCATCGGAGGGTTTGCAAAACCGCGTTGGTGCGGTTGACGCGGGCGTGGTGTCAGCGTCCGAAAGAAGTATCGTGTCGGCAGTTAAGAGCACCCTGAAGCAAAGATGAAATCGACTTCATCATACGGGAAATGTGAGGCGGCCGATGCTGCCGCGTCGCTTTACTCCATCGCATTCAATGTCTGATTGTCCACAAACGTCGGCCAAGCCGACATCGTCGAACCGTTTATCGACAAATGGTTCAAGCCGGGGCGAGATCGAGATTGAGCTGGCTGGCAAAATCGCATTGCGGTTGGTTTTCGACGTCGCTCGCATTCCTGTTTCCCTGGGCCGTCTACGATTTGCTTGAATGAAATATCTTGGCTTGGTTGGGTAACAATTGATTGACGGTGACTTGCTCGACCGAGGACTCCGGTAGCGAGTCGAGCAGCAAATTGCCTATGGGCTCGATGGTGATCGGCGCGGCACCCGTTTCGTCGGAGGTGAGTCGCGAGTAGACCGTCGCGGTCTCGCTTCCGTGCTGATAACGGATCACGTGTAAACTCGATTCACTGTCGTAATGCGTTTCAATGTTCGCATCGCTCAATAGTCCCGTCGCTCGCCACTGTTTCCTCAGTTTGATCAGCGATTGGTACCAGTGCCACATACTCAGGTTTCCGTCCTCTCGGGATTCCAGTTTCGAGGATCGGAAGGCAGCCTCTTCGGTTGGCAGCAAGCCTTCGGACCAATCGTGTTGTGGGTATTCTAGCCGTCGTCCCTCGACCACCGCTTGTTGAAGTTCCGCATCCGTAAAATCGACGAAGAACAAAAAAGGACGCGTCGAGGCAAACTCTTCGCCCATAAACAGCATCGGAATCGCGGGCGTTAGGCACAGTAGCGCCGCCGCCGACTTCTGTGCCGCAGGTGAAGTCAATTGATCCAGTCGTTTCGCTAATGGATGGTTGCCGATGAAGTCGTGGTTCTGGATTGAATAAACCAAACCATGGGTTTCGGTTCTCGTTTCCGGCGTCTTTCGGCTTCGTTCCTTTCGCATCGTTCCTTCAAACACGAATCCTTTGGACAGCGATTGAGCCAAATCGGTTCCCGAACGATAGATGCGATTGGAAAGTTGCTCGCCAGGTCGCACGACCGCAAACACGCTGTGCAAGAAATCGTCACACCATTGGGCGTCGAATCCGATTCCCCCCTCCGCATGCGGTCGGTTCATATCAGGGTCATGCACGTTGGATTCGGCGATCAACAATGCGTTTCGATTTGCTGCTTCGGACCATCGTCGCACCGCCGCGCTCATTTCGGCGACAATATGGGGATCGGTGTCATCGCGGGTGCAGTGAATCGCGTCAACACGTAGCCCGTCGATATGAAATTCGTCGAGCCAGTAGATGGCGTTGGCGATCACATAGCGGCGGACTTCGCTGCCCCATTTTGGATCATCAAAACTCGGCGCGTCGCCCCACGGCGTGCCATGTTTTGCAGAAAAGTAGGGTGCAAACTCGCCAAGATAATTGCCCTCCGGGCCAAGGTGGTTGTAGACCACATCGACGATCACCCCCAAGCCTTTGCGGTGCGCCGCGTTGACGAACTGTTTTAGTTCCGCGGGCGTTCCGTAGTTATGGTTCGGGGCGAACCAGTTTACGCCGTCGTAACCCCAGTTCCAGCGGCCCGCCGCGTCGGCCAGCGGCATCAATTCGATTGCCGTCACGCCGAGTTCAACCAATTCATCAAGTCGTTCGATCGCGGAGAGAAACGTGCCCGATGGCGTGAAGGCGCCGACATGCATTTCATAGAGGATCAAATCGTCTCGCTCGACCGATTGCCATTGCGAATCGGTCCAATCGAACGCGGAGTCGACCACTTCGCTGGGGCCGTGCACGCCAAGCGGTTGATAACGTGACACGGGATCGGGCCGCGGCGGACCGCCGTCACAGCGATAGAAATAACGCTGGGATGGGCCACAGTCGTGCACGACGCCGCGATGGTATCCGTCGGCATTTTTATGCAACGTGACGTTGCGGTCTTGCCCGACCAATTCGACTTCGACCTGGTCTCGCTCGGGGGCCCAGACGACAAAACGCGTCTGGTCTTTTCCGACCAACATCGCCCCAAGCGATTGGTGGGGGGCGACGTTTGCGGAGTTGAGAGTTGAAGAATCAAATTGCGAAGATAGCGAACGTTTCATGGTCACCATGGATCAAGCTTAAAAGAAAAACGGTTACACTGCGTACCAACTTGGATAGTCTATTCCCGCGGTGCAATCCCCTCATGTTTACAACTTCGGTTCACGGCTTGCTTTTCAGTAGCCTGCTCGTTTTGCTGGCGGTTGGTGCCCCCGGAGGTTCTGCCGCGGAGCGTAGCAGCCCTGTACCCGTCAGCCCTGTACCTGTCAGCCCTGTGCCCGCCACCCCCGTGCCCCCCACGCCTGTGAAAATCCGCATCGCGACCTTTAACGTTTCTCTGTTTGGCAAACAGGCCGGCGAGGTTTACCAGCGGTTGATTGATGGGCGAGATCAAAAGGCCATCCAACTCGCTGCGATCGTGCAAACGGTGCGCCCGGATCTGCTGTTGGTGAACGAAATTGATTACGAACCCAACGCCGCGACCGCTCGATTGCTAGCGGAAGAGTATTTTTCGATTCCCAAGTCCAACCGTAGCCCGATCGAGTATCCCTACATCTACTCAGCGGCGAGCAACACGGGAATCGATTCGGGATTGGATTTGAACGGGAACGCAGCAAACGGCGAAGCCAACGACGCTTGGGGTTACGGCGACTACCCAGGTCAGTATTCGATGGCGATTTTTAGTCGCTTTCCCATCGAGCAGGAAAACATTCGCACCTTCCAGAACTATTTGTGGTCCGAATTGCCCGAGGCGAATCAGCCTCGCGATCCGGATACACAAAAACCGTATTACGAGGATCGAGTATGGGCGAAGTTGCGGTTATCGAGCAAGAATCATCTTGATGTTCCGGTTCAAATTGGCAACACCACGATTCATCTTTTGGCTAGCCATCCGACGCCGCCGGTGTTTGATGGTGCCGAGGACCGCAATGGTTGCCGCAACCATGATGAGATCCGTTTTTGGGGCGACTATCTCGACGGTCCTGAGGCGACTTATTTGCGAGACGATGCAGGGCGCGCCGGAGGATTGGATCGAGACGCATCGTTTGTCATTCTCGGCGATTTGAACGCAGATCCTGCTGACGGCGACGCTAAAACGGACGCGATCAAGCAATTGCTCTGCCACCACCGTGTTCAAGATCCCAGACCAAGCTCAGAAGGTGCAGCAGAGGGAAACGCAAAAGGTAAGGTGAATGTTAAACACGCGGGCGACCCCGAGCTAGACACCGCTGATTTTGGCAGCAGCGGTCATTTTCGCGTCGACTATGTGTTGCCGAGCAAGCAATTAAACGTGGTTGACGCTGGCGTGTTTTGGCCGAAACGCCAGGGACCACTTCGCGACTTGATTTCGGCGAGTGACCACCGATTGGTGTGGGTGGATGTCGAGGTGCAATGATGCGAAAACGTGTACTGTTGATGATCAGCTCGATGCGTGGTGGTGGCAGCGAGCGACAAACCCTGCTGCTGCTGCGGCATTTGGATCGAGCTCGGTTCGAGCCGCATTTGTATGTGATCGAGCGAGCGGGGGACTTGATGTCGGAGATTCCCGGCGATGTGTCGGTGCACGCGTTTGCAGATGTTCAGCAGCCCAACCAACTTTATTTTCCCGGACGAATTTTGCGTCAACAGATCGCTCATCTGCGTGAACTGTTGATCGAGGAAAAGATCGCCGTGGTTTACGATCGCACGTTTGCAATGAGTTTGATCGCAGCGCCGGCGTGTCAACGGCTTGGGATCCCGCGAGTTTCAACGATTGTCAGTCCGCCTGAGCGTGCGCTGCCGTTGGTCGAGAAGCGTTTTGTTCGCTGGAAACGATGGCGATTAGCGACCGCGTATCGTCAAGCTCGAACGGTCGTCGCGGTCAGTAAGATTGCGGCTCGATCGGCCGAAACGTTTTACAAACTGTTTCCGGATTCAGTCATCGTGATTCCCAATCCGGTCGACCGCGATGATCTGCTTTTGAAGTCGGGGACGTCCATGCCGCGTGATCCCGATCACATCACGATGGTTTGCGTGGGACGCATGACGAGTGAGAAAGGGCACGCGGATTTGATTCGCGCGGTGGCGATGACCGAGTCGGATTGGCCGGCGGGGGCTCCGCCGCTGAAGTTGGTGATGGTGGGGGATGGACCACTCAGGTCGCAATTGCAGCAATTGGCATCCGAGCAAGTCAAACGCCACGTGATCGAGTTTGTTGGAGTGGAGCCGAATCCGGCAGTTCGAATCGCCTCGGCGGATGTACTGGTGTTGCCTTCGCTTTTCGAGGGGATGCCCAATGTGGTTTTAGAGGCGATGGCGTTGGGGACTGCGGTGATCGCAACGCGAGCCGGAGGCACGATCGAGTTGGTGGATCAAGAGCCGACGGTCTTGTGGGCGGATCCTGGCAAGCCGTTGTCGTTAGCCAGTGCGATTCGCGAATTTGTCAGCGATCGTGATGCGGCGATTCTGCGTGCCGAGGCGGCATTGCGTTATGTTCGTGATTTTCATGACGTGAATCAAACCACGCGGCGAATCGAAGCGTGGTTGTCGTCGTGATGCCGAATTAGTCGAGCTTCGCCATTTGCTTGAGCGTGGCAATAAAGCCATCGCGATCTTTGGGCGAGACCAGGTATTCTCGCTTTGCGGTTTCAATTCGGACGCGGCGAAGGGAGAGCGCCGGAGCACTTTTTAGGCTCGATGACGTTTCGATCTTTTGAATGTCCGCGATCGGAATTTGATAACAAAGGATGCCGCATCGCACCGAGACGGCATCCTCGAGGATCGTGTAGCGACAGGGGACGACGAAGATGCCTTGGACAACGAGGGTTACTACGCCGGCCAGAAACAACAGCGATGCATCGCCAGGCCGATCGTTTACCATCAGGTAACTGCCAATCACGACCGCCACTACGGGCGACAACATCAGCAGCATCAGTAGCCAAAGATCGAACGCAGATTCGTATCGGATCGGCGTTTTCACGGCAGAGTCGGGGGCAGCTTCGTTCATGGCAATCGAGGTTCGGTGGTGGGCTGGCTCGGCGTAGGTTGGCTCGGCGATCGTGGATGGCTCGGGGCTCGCGAATGGCTCGTTCGATTGCGTATTCGCTTCATCGCTTCGCGTGGGCCCAGGATGCTCATCGTCGCGGCCACACCAATCGAAACCAGGGTGCTCAGCCACGCTAGGTTACTTTCATAAGGGGTGCCCAGCAGTATTGCCGAAGATCCGCTGTGTACCCAGACGGCTTGAGGGAATACCGCCAGCATCGCGGCGGCGAGGTAGGGTTTGGGTTTGGCCTGAAACGCCCCCATGCTGTAGCCAATCACCATCGTTGGAATGGGGGATAGGCGAACCAGCAAGTGAACGCCGATGTTGGCATCTGCCGCCATTTCGCGAAGCGCGGTATGCCAGGAATCATGATCGTTGACTGGATCTTCCGAGGTGCGTTTGCAGAGCAAACGACGCCCGACCCAGTAATTGATCCACGCCGCAGTCGTCGCGATCACCAAGATTAAGAGCGTGCCCCAAAGCGTTCCGTACATTGCCCCGGCGGAAACGGAGATGGCGGTCTTGGGGGTCACGGTCGAGATCATCAGAATGCTAATGAGCGTGAAGACAAGCATGCCAATCGCTCCTTGGGATTGCACCCAATCGCGTGCTGTGTGGGGATCGAAATCGTTGGCGATTCGTATCACCGCGACGACCGCGAGCGATGCCGCCACGGCGAAACCGATCCCGCGTTTCTTTTTCTGGGTTTTAATCATGGAGGGTGCCAGCCTTGTGTCGCTCCCGTGCAACTTGTGAGAGGATGGGGGGCGGCTTGGCGTGTCCGAGTCGATGTCAATTTGTGAAGCAAATTCTGTACGCTCAAGGATTTTTCGGCAAGCGTGATGAACTCAACCCCTTCGGTCGATCGTCCCATTCCTCCTCTTGAGAGTCGCCATGGCCACCGGGGCGGATTGCCATGGGCGTGGTGTAATCTGTGGCGGAATCCGTTTGGCGAATTAACGCGTGAAGAGCGAGCCGAGTTGGCGGTGGTCGACGTCGCAGAGCTCGCCGCGGGAGTGCAGGGCGAGAAAGCCGCAGTACAACTGATCGGCGATTGTGGGCGCGGCAAGACGACACGGATGTTGGCGTTGTGGCGTCATTTTCCTGATGCCTCGTACGTTTATCTCGACGAAGATTTGCCTTGTGGTGCGATTGCCGAGGGAAACCCGTTATTGATTGACGAGGCGCAGCGGTTGCCGCGAAAGGTCATGCATCGGATCTTCGCGGTCGGTTTGCCCTTGGTGTTGGCGACCCATCGTGATTTGACGCGGGCGTTAAAAAAAGCAGGCTACCGTGTCACGACGTACCACTTAGGTGATACAAATGATGCACGATTGGTGCTCGAGTCTGCAAACCGTAGAATCGAAGCCTCTCGCTTGGGCCCAGGTTCGGTTCCGAATTTGTCGCTGCAAGATGCAAACGAGTTGGTATCGCGTTTTGGCAGCGATATCCGTGGGATCGAAGGTTACCTCTACGAGCAAGTTCAAAATCAGGCTTATAGCGATGGCGAAATGCGATTTGTCGATTGTGTTAGAAAAGGACGCGGACTTTATCTATGACGGCGGAGGGACGATCCGTGGAAAGGTGCGTGTCGATGTCGACCAAAACGTAAAATGCAATGGCTTGGAGGTTGAGTCCGGTTGGAAAACGCATGGGCGTGGAAACGTCGCCACCGGCAACTTCACCAGTGTGACGTTGTTCGAAGGCGAATGGGTTGGCGGGCAAGTGGTGGAATATCCGTTCGAATTACCGGTGGGCGATTGGCCGCCAAGCTATCACGGACACTACTTGAACATCGATCACTGCATTGACGCTCGTGTGAAAATTCCCTGGGGCTTCGACCCTAAGGCTTCCGTCCCCTTCTTGATGCGTCCGACCTGTGGGCCCGAAGCGGCGGTGTCCGAGAAATCAACCAAGGCAGGTGCGTTTGTCGCGACGTTTGTCGGCGTCTTTATGCTGATTTGGTGTTCGGGGTTTTTGTTTTTTATGGCCCAGAACCCCTTGTCGCTGGTCTGTGTGGGAATCTTTCCATTGCTGTTCCTCGGTGGTTATGCGGTCAAGGTTTGGTTGCCCAAGTATTTGTTGGGCGAGGTGACCTGTGAACTCTCGCAAACGGTGGTGACTCCGGGCGATTCCGTCAGCGGCGAGCTCGTCGTTCGGCCGCGTAAAAACGTGAACGTGAATGCGATCACGATCGATTTTCAAGCTCGCGAGGTTTGTGTTAGCGGCAGTGGCAGCAACAAGACGACGCACAAACACGTGTTTTTTGAGCAAGCGATCGAGCTTGAAAAGGCGACCACGTTGCAGGCGGGGCAAGAGCGACGCTTTCCAATCTCCTTCGCCTTGCCTAGCGATGCTCCCTATTCAATCGAGTTGCCAAGCAATCGATTGGTTTGGGCGACAACGATGCGAATCGACATTCCGCGTTGGCCCGACTGGACCAAAGAGATTGCCTTGCAAGTGTTGCCATCGGGAGAGCCGCTGGACCCCTCGGCTCGGCCGCAAGCGACATTGCGAGGCACCGATGCCCCATCGTCGTTGGCATCGGAGGGCGAGATCACGTTCGCCGAAACCGCAAATTATTTGTGGAGTGCGCGTGAGAATCCAGATCAATTGGAGGCGCTCGTTGACGCCGTCACGGGGCTTTCGTTTCGGCTTGAAGCATTTATCGAGCGGCGTTTGCTCTATGCTGGCACCGAAGATCCTCATTTGTTTAAGGGAGGCTATGCGGTTTGGGCGCATTTCGGCGAGCCCCCTTTGCCGCTGGTTTTGTATGTGCCACAAGAACTGGGCGACGAGTTCGAGCAACTGGGACGCGATCGCTGGATAGGCCAGGGGACCGTTGTTGGTTGGGACCGCCGCCATCAGCGGTTGCAAATCAAGTTAGAGACGCGATGACGTCCGCGCTATCAAATGGCTTGAACGACGGAGGATTTTCTCGCATTTCCGTTGCGGGATCATCACGACAAAGATCGGTAACGGGTACAATACAGGCAATCGAGTCATGCAACATCGGTGAATTTCTTGAGTGAGAGAAGCGATCGGGAACCTCTCTCGCTCGCAGATCATCTAACACGTAGATGACCCCCTTCTTTTCATGGAAAATTCCGATGCAAACTATTCTGAAGTTCGTTGTCACGCTGGCGTTGGTGATCGGTTTCGTCCCCCGTTTTCTACCGACGGTCAGTGCTCAAGACATCACGATCACGATCGAAAAAGGGGACGAAAAAACGTCGAGCTCCACCAAGAAATCGCCGTTTTCGGGGAAACGTCCCTCGGTCGATGTGGCGATCTTGCTCGACACCTCTAATTCCATGGACGGCTTGATCGACCAAGCCAAGAGCCAGCTTTGGAATATCGTGCAGGATTTTGCCAAAGCGAAGAAGAAAGGCAAAACGCCGCTGCTTCGCGTGTCGGTCTTTGAGTATGGCAATTCAGGCTTGCCCGCCAGCGAAGGCTATATCCGCCAAGTTGTGCAGCTTACCGATGATTTGGACAAGGTTTCTGAAGCTCTCTTTGCGCTTCGCACCAACGGCGGTGATGAATACTGTGGCGCGGTGATCCAAGAGGCGATCAAGCGGTTGGATTGGAGCAAGGAGCCGAACGCTTACAAAGCGATCTTCATCGCTGGCAACGAGCCCTTCACTCAAGGCTCCGTCGATTACCGCAAAGCGTGCAAAAAGGCAATCGGAGCCGGGGTCGTCGTGAACACCATTCACTGCGGTGATTATCAACAAGGGGTCGACGGAAAGTGGAAAGAGGGAGCCGAGTTGGCCGAAGGCGAATATTTGAACATCGATCAAGATGAAAAGGTGGTCCACATCAAATGCCCGCAAGATAAAATCATCATCAAACTCAATCGTGAGCTGAACCAAACCTACCTGTGGTACGGTTCCAAGGATCGTCGAATGAGCTATGCCGAAAATCAAGCGGTGCAAGATTCCAACGCCAGCGGCTTAGGCGGACTGAGCGTTCGCGCGGCGACCAAGTCGAGTTCGGTTTATCGCAATGTCGGTCGCGATCTAGTTGACACCTACGAAGAGGACAAGGACGCGGTCCTGAAGATCAAGGCTGATGAGTTGCCCGAGGCGCTGCAGAAACTCGCTCCCGCCGAACGGCTCAAACACGTCGAGTCGATGGCGCAGCGTCGTGCCGAGATCAAAGCGGAATTGGCAGCGGTTAGCAAAGAGCGGCAAGCCTATCTCGATGCCGAGCGATCTAAGATCGCCAACGAATCGGATGCGGTTACCTTGGGGGATGCGATCTCGGCTGCGGTTAAGCAGCAACTCAAAGCATCCGGCTTCCAGTTCGAGAAATAGCGGTCGCGGGCCGCTGCGTGCTTCTTTTCCATAGCGAAACTCGCCAATCGTTTCAGCCACCCCCAACCGCATGGCATCATCGTTCCCTGGCCGGCGTGTCCGGTAGGAGCGAGTTTGGGCGAGTTGAGCTTGACGAAAAAAACGTGGTGGATTGGACGAAATGGATGGTCAAAAATCCCACCGCGTGAGAGACGCCAACCGGGGGTGGTCGGACCGTTGGTTGACGACGCTGCACGCGGCGGAAAATACGGGGGGCGAGGGTCAGTCCCCGATCGCAACGAGGCGTGTCGGGGTACCGCCGACGGTGAATGTTTCCAAAACGCGTAACTCGGTTAGCGAGATCAGCGAAACGGTTCCATCAGCCGGGTTGCTGATCAGCAATTCTCGGGCGTTTGGCAGAACCACCGCCTCGTGATGGCCCGAGTGGCCTTCGATTTGGTTGCCTCCGATCGAGAGATCTGCTCGCACGGCAGCATCGGAGTGATCCCCATCGGAGTTCGGATCCAGGTCCACGATTAAAAGTGAATCATCCGAGGGCGACGTTTTGTTTTCGCGAAACATTGTGGCCATTTGCTTGCCGCCGCGAGCTCTCACCGCCAAGGGGGTCGTCAAGGATTCGCCTTCGGCTAGTTCGATCGGCAACGTTGTTACCGCGGGGGAGTCGATCGTCGCATCGATCCAGCAAAGCTGAGCATCGTCGCCTTTGCCAGCCGTAAACAGAACAAGTCGGTCGAGGTTCGCAAAGGCTCCGGTGCGAAGCGGAGTGTCGTCGGCGTCTTTGCCGAGCGAAAGGTAGTTTACTTCGACCGACTCTGGCGCAGAATCGAGATCCAAGTCCGCGTGAACCCAGCACACGCCATCGCTTGGTGCCAGGAAGATTTTGCCTGAGTTAGCCGTCGCTCCATGAAGACCACCGGTTGGGCAGTGGATGGAGTACTGTTTGCCCTGGTTTTCACCGAGCCCGACGACGTCGACGCGGCCGGCATTTTCACCGTCGCGATCGATCCAGGTAGCATAAGCGACGTGGTCTTCGATGACCGCCAGCGTGATGTGGCCGTTGCCGCCCTCGTGAAAGGACGTTGCGGATTCCGGGCTCTTCGACGTCCGTAAGCGTGACGCACTCGTGATCGTAAACCCATTGTGCTTGTCGATGGCAAATGCAAACGATTTTCCATACTTGTAAACGTGTGCCGGGTTGCCTTGATCGGTATCAATTTGGCGATGCAGAATGCTTGGCACGTGTTTGAACCGCAGATGTGAATGATCACCGTGGGATTCCTCGACCACGCCCGAATCGATCGCAACCCAGCCGCTGCCGATGGTGCCGGCTGCGTGGTCGTGGATCCCTAGCACGACGATGCCTGCATCCGTTTGCATCTGCACCAGCGTTTGCTCGGCAGTGTCGAGCGAAGGGAAACCGGGGACGGGTTCAGGTTCAAGTGACCATCCTGCTGTGGACTTTTTTAGGTCGCCGTAACGCACGGTTGCGTCGTGGTTGTCTTGCCAAAACAGTCGGGCGACGGTTCGGCCTTGCGCGTGTGCGGTTGCCGTCGCCATCATCGTGATCAAGACAGCGGCGGTCAAAGGGAATAGGGGTTTCATTGTGGGGTATCTCATTTAGTGGTGGTGAGTTGGGGTGAGCGGGCGAACGGCGCCGCGGGGAAGTTTGATTTGTTGTGGATCGTCCGTTGCAAGCGACTTTAATTTCAGTCCGCTGTCGGTTGGTTTCAGGTACTTGGCATCGAGAATCCAGCCGCCATCGCCGAGCGAGGAGAGCGAGACGAAGTATTCATCGGGTTGCGGGAGCGGCGTTTCAGCAAAGCGAGCGATTCCATCGGTCGATGAAACCGCTTCTGCCAAAATCGGACCTGTTGCCGAGCCATGCAAGCGAACATGCACGTCGGTGAGTGGATCGGAACGGTAGCTCACGGCAACGCCAAGGCCATCGGTCACCGTTGGATTGGAGTCCCATCCACCGCAACCGGTGAACGTTACTGTTGATGAAACCAATAAAATCGAGACGAGCGTTTTCACTGCGGCACCTCCGCCACTTCGCGTCCATCGCGTGAGAACAGGGCATGGTACAAGTCGCGATCGACTGAATCGGTGATGAAATGAACGCTGCCGTCCACCATCGCGTGCATGCTTCCACCGGAGTGGTAAGAGCGCGACGCAAAGAAGCCACGCCCGTGGATTCCAATGTCGGGAATGCGGTGGTTGGGGGTCATGTAGCCATTGATCACCGTTGCATACGGCACACCCCGAATCCACGATTGGCCTCGATTGCCACTGTAGGACGAAATGCGAGCGGGAAAGATGGTTTCCAAGTCCGGATTTTCGATTAGCGTTCCACCGTCAAGAAACCCGGGATTCGGTGCAGTGTTTGCGGTGGTGCCACCCCAGTTCGCGATACGACGATGCGGACCCTGCGGCGTTGGTTCACTCAAACCGCTGGTTTGGTCTCCCAGCACCGTCTCGGCCATCAGCACCGTGTTGGATGTTCCATCGAGACAGTCACGAAATCCCGCCCACGAATCAGTCCAAACCATTCCGTCGGTCCGGTAACGATCGTCATAGTGCGTGTGAGTGCCGCTACCGTAGCTGAACATATAGCTCAAGCCACCACACGTTCCGGTGCTTCCGTCGGCGAACACCGTGGCAAAGTTCGGGTCTCCGGCGTCGCTAGGACAGAGAAAGGTTGGCACGACGGTTGTGATGGCGTCGCGTTGCTCGGGATTAAAACGAGCCATCCAGGCAGGACCCACGAGCAGAGGTTCTGCAAAATTAATCAGCTCGCTCAGTCCGGCCTGTTCGACGTACGGCAGCACGCGGGCCTGCGCTGAAAAACTGCTCGAACCGGTCATTCCGGGAATGACTTTGAAGGTGCTTTCGTAGTTGTGAACTGCCAGCGCGATCTGCTTGATGTTGTTGCTGCAAGACATTCTTCGGGCGGCTTCGCGAGCGGCTTGGACGGCGGGCAGCAACAAGCCCACCAGAACGCCGATGATCGCAATGACGACAAGCAGTTCGATGAGGGTAAAGGCCTCGCGGTGCTGGCCGCGATTTGGAGGTGGATGTTTCATCTCGACTATATTTTTTTGCAAAGGATTGGTTTGGTTAAAGGTTGCGTGCAGTCGGCGCGCAATTTCAGCATGCGTCTCGCCGGGGCAAACAAAGCAGCTTGACGCTGCATCGAGCCGACGCGCGACGGTTGATTGAACAAGTGGCCAACAAGGTTTCACGCTAGGTGGCAACGCAATCTCGGATTGGCGGCACAAAGACCGCTAGGGAGATGCGCAGCGCACACCGTGGCGTGTGTTAGCTGGACCTAATGCAAGGGCAAAAGAAGTTCGCAAGCCAAATGGCTCACGCGAAGATGGGAGGGCCGCGAGGGGCGGCGACAACGAGAAACGCCGAAGCGGGGATGAAGCTGCAGTGGTTTTCCGCTGGCTCGATGTAAACGTCGCTGAGAACAGCAGCTTCGAGCTCCCATGTGAAGCCACAGGGAGTGCTCAGTGATTGACAAATCGGGCAGCGGTCGTGGTCGTGATGCTCAAGTGGCTGCGGGGCCGAAGAATCCGTCTCCGCAACCGGTTCGTCATCGTGATGATGGCAACCGTGCGAGCAGCTAACGCGGGTGGATCCTGGTTCGCTGCTGGGGGGTAAACTCACGCACTGGAGTTTGTCTTCCTCTGCCGCTCCACCGACGCAAGTTAAATCACCATGGCACGATACGTCACCATGGCACGTCGAAACATGCAGCCATGCAGGGGCATGTCCCAGAGCGACAACGCTGCACAAAACAGCGGCAACATACGGTCGGATTAGCGAAAGCACGGCGGCATTCGTGGCGAGAGTTCAGGAAGAAAAAAGTGGTCCGACCAAGGACAGTTTCGTTACGTTAGTGCGAGGCATTCGGTTCGTCAAGTCAACCAAATTGTCGGGCAGCGATCAAAGTCATGGTTCAAATCATCGGTTCACGCACGATCGTGCAATTGCACAAAAGACAGATGCCTCTTGTTTGTCCCTGATGGCTGCTGCGCTGCGCTGATGCCGCCAGGCTTGTTGAACGCCACAGGGAGATAGCATCGAACTCGCTTTAGAGCGTGCGATTGAAATCGGCGAGCAAATCTCATCGTGAGCTTGATCGTTAAATTGGAGCGAAAGAGTTGCGGAGATTAAAGTTGCGAGGGTTTCAGTGGCATGGGTCGCCGGAGCGGTTTTGATAGTCGGTTGCGGCGAACCGCGTCCCGAGGGCATGCCAGAACGGTGTCGAGCAATCGTGACGGTAACGCAATACGGCAACGCGTTTTCCGCTGCGACGGTAACCTTGTATTCGGATGATGCGTCGCAGCGGCGTGTTTAGGTGCGTGTTTAGGTGCGTGTGATGGCGGGAGGTGCCGGGCAAGTGGGCGTTGGGCAAGTCGGCGTTGCCGTAGCAGCGTGGTTTCTCGATGCGCCGTTCACACGCCCGCCACCGCTGGCTCAAGATTTGGAGGGGCGGGTCATTATCACAAACGCGGTAACGATCCCCACCGCCACCACCAACGTTGTTGTGGTGAGGATGGTTCCGGAGAGTTCGAGGTCCATTGCGGCGATCCCGAATGCGGCCAGACCGGCGAGTCCGACTGCGGTCAGCGCTTCGCCAGCGATCACGCCCGAGGAGAACAGGATGCCTCGATGCAAGACGCCGTCATGCTCGTCGCGCGCGGTGTCACGCGTGCAGAAATAGGCAATGATGCCGCCGATTAGAATCGGGGTGGCCAATCCGAACGGCAAGTACATGCCGACTGCGATCGGCATCAGGTGGGCGCGGTGGCGGGTTCGCCGCTTGAGGACTTCGTCGATGATCAAGACCACCACGCCAATCACAGCTCCGATGCCGATTAAATCCCACGGTAACTCGCCTTCGCCGGCAAAGCCTCTCGCTAAGCTGGCAAACAAACTCGCTTGCGGTGCCGATAACTTTTCGCCGCCAATCCCGCCCGGCGTGTTGTTATGCAATAGCGTCAGCACGGGCGCCATCACAAAGGATGCGACGCCAACACCGGCAATCTGCATGATTTGTTGCCGAAACGGCGACGCGCCGACGATCGAACCCGTTTTCAAGTCGTTGCAAACATCGCCGCTAGTACAGGCGACACAGCACACGACCGCGGCGATCCCCAGCGTAGCCACCATCCCTTGGGTGCCCGAATAGCTGAACAACCATAGCAAACCACCCGCGGCCAATACGGCGGTGATCGTCATGCCCGAAACCGGGCTGTTGGAATTGCCGACCAACCCGACGATGTAGCTGGCCACGGCGCTGAAGAAGAAGCCCATCGCCAACATGATTGCCGTCGAGAGTGCGGTGACACCCACATCCGCGGTGAAACGATAATTCAAAATCGCCAGCATCACGGTGCACACCACGCCTAGCGTCAGGATCAACCAGGAAGGGATGTCTCGCTCGGAGTTCTGGTGTTGTACGGCGTTGTTACGGATTCCTTGTGACAATTCTCGAACCGCGGCTAACAGCCCCGCACGTACGGCAAACAAGGATCCCATTCCACCGACGACCATGGCACCGACACCGATGTAGCGGATTTCGCTGCTCCAGATCGCCCAAGCCCCGGCGATGGGATCTTCATACTGGCTTGCGCCTCCGAGCAATGGGATGCCGATCAGCCACCCCAGTGTTCCGCCGATGAAGATCAAAATCGCGACGTGCAAACGCACGATGAAGCCGACCGCAACGAGCATGGGTGACAAGTCGCCACCAAAGTAAAAGATTCGCTCACCCGAGGTTTTAGCAACTTGCAGCGTGTCTTGGACGATGCCCATGAAACCAGCGGCGACCTTGAACACGGCACCAAGAATGCCACCGATGATCAAGCTTTGGGCTGCGTTGTTTTGGTGCTCGTCGCTTTCACCCGCTTTGAGTACTGCGGCGCAGGCGACACCTTCGGGAAAGGGGAGGTCCTCGTTGTTGACCACAAAGACGCGTCGCATCGGAATCATAAACAAGATGCCGAGCAGTCCGCCGGTCAGGGCCACCATCGAGACGGTCCAGAAATCAAAGGATTGCCAATAACCGATCAGAATCATCGCGGGCATCGTAAAGATGATGCCCGCGGCTAACGATTCACCCGCCGAAGCACAGGTTTGGACTTGGTTGGCCTCGAGTACCGTGGATCGACGAAAGAGCAGGCGAAAGAGCAGCATTGCCATCACCGCCGCAGGGATCGAAGCTGAAACGGTCATGCCCGCCTTCAGTCCGACATAAACGTTCGCTGCCCCCATCACGACCGACAGGATCAGCCCCAGCACGATCACACGCAGGGTCAATTCACCACCGCCGAACTTGTCGTTTTCTGCGTTGCCGCCATCGTGCGGCGGAGATGCCAAGTCGGAATTCGAAGGAGCGGAATCGTTCATCAATTTAATGTTCCTTTGGGAAGCCCGCGAGAGAGGCTGTGGTTTGCCCCGTGGCTTAGGGGCGGGCTCTGCTTGTCGCAGGCCGACTCCTCGAGCAGCCCTTTCGTGTTGTCTCGTCGCTAGAGAGATCGCAGGTTAACAAAAAGTAGGGGCGGCAACGATCACCCGCAGGCGTTTGGCGGGCATGAATTGAGTTTTACTGCTCGGTTGACGCAGGACGCAGGTTTTGAATTCGTTACCGTGATATTTCCTCGCGGACGCAGCGGGTTATGAAAAGCACCCCGGCGTCCCCACGCAGGAAACCGCTGAAATCGGTGTCGCGGAGAGCCATTCTGGATCTCCGCGTGGGAATAAAACGATAGCGGAACCTCGTTTTTCAATCGCTCGGTGCCCACGTCGCGGACCGAAGCAATTAAGATGGGGCACATCGACCTTATCCGCCATTCCACGTGTTACCTGCTATCCTTCGAGGTTGCCCGCGATGCATGAAACGGGTGCATCGGATGAATCGCGGCGGTTTGCGAAATTTTGGGGGGCGGCCGTATCGTGACGCGCCGAAGATGATCGTTTGAAGGGCATCGATGGAATATGATGAAGCACTTACTCACTCTATTGCTCTTGTGCGTTACGGTTTTCTTTTCGTCTGGGGTTTCTGTAGCCCAGTCGGAAGTCCCGTCGGCTGGCGATTCGCGTCCGAACGTGATGGTGTTTCTGGTCGATGACATGGGGATCATGGACACGTCGGTTCCGTTTTTGACGGACGCCGATGGGAAACTCAGACGCTATCCATTGAATGATTTCTACCGCACTCCCGCGATGGAGCGGTTGGCCAAGCAAGGGATTCGGTTCAACCAGTTTTGTGCCATGAGTGTTTGTTCGCCCACGCGAAATTCGATCATGACGGGGCAAAACGCGGCTCGGCATCGCGCGACCAATTGGATCAATCCGCAGCGCAATAATGCCGGCCCGCACGGCGCACCCGATTGGAACTGGGCAGGGTTGACAAAGGCGGATCTGACGCTGCCCGGCGTCCTCCACGCCAGTGGTTACCAGACGATCCATGTGGGCAAGGGCCACTTTGGTCCTGAGCAACATGAGGGCGCTGAGCCATTGAATGTGGGCTTTGACGTCAATATCGCTGGAGCCGCGTTTGGTGCTCCGGGAAGTTACTTTGGCGAACAGAACTATGGGCTCGGAACCAAGCGTGCCCATCATGCCGTTCCGCACTTGGAAAAATACCATGGCACTAAAACGTTTCTCAGCGAAGCGTTGACCCTCGAGGCCAAGAAACAGGTGACTGAAACGGTCGAGCGTGGGGAGCCGTTTTATCTTTACTTTTCTCATTATGCCGTTCATGCACCCTTCGAGTCGGATCCGCGTTTCGCGGCACATTACAAGGACTCGGGAAAACCAGCGAACGCACAGGCGTTTGCCACTTTGATCGAAGGCATGGACAAGTCGCTCGGCGATATGCTGGATCATTTCGATGAACTCGGCATCGCAGAGAACACGCTGGTCTTTTTCCTCGGCGACAACGGAACCGACGCGCCCCTGGGCCATCAGCACAAAGTCGCATGTGCGGCACCGCTGCGTGGGAAAAAAGGGGCGCATTACGAAGGCGGCATGCGAGTTCCCTTCATCGCCGCCTGGGCCAAGCCTGATCCGAACAACGCATTTCAACATCAGGTGCCGATTCCTGCTGGTGCGATTCAAAGTCAGATAGCGGCGGTACAGGACCTGTTTCCCACGATCGTTGAGGTTACTCAAGCGAGGGTGCCCAAGGATCATGTCGTCGATGGTCTCCGTTTGCAAACGCTGCTGAGCGGAAAGCGTGATCCCGGTCGCCCGCAAACGTTCTTGATGCACTACCCGCATGGCCCGCATCGGAGCAACTATTTCACGACTTGGCGCGATGGCGATTGGAAGGTGATCTACCACACCTTGCCTGAGGAACCGACCACGGGCGGGCACATTCAATTTGCCGGCGGGCATTACGAATTGTTTAACCTTGCCAACGATCCATTTGAATCGACCAACCTTGCCGTGACCAATCCGCTACAGTTAGTGCGGATGATGGACGGATTGATCGCGGCACTCGAAAAGCACGATGCACTTTACCCTGTCGACGAGTCGGGAAAGGAGCTGCGTCCCCGATTGCCGTAAACAATCCGCGCTCGGAAATGGAGTGAACGCGGCCACGCGTGTCCCCTGGCGAATGATGATTTGCCATGATTCTTGGACTCGTGGCCCCGTTCACTTCCAGAGTGTTGTATGTAAAACCGAGAGTCTGTCATTCCCACCTTTATCATCGTCCAAGTAACTTAGGAAACGAGATGCGTCGTTTGGTCCTTTCCCTCTTCAGTCTGCTATTTATCTCTATGACGTGCACTGCTAGCGAACCGATAATTTTTGTCTCCGCGTTCAAGCCGGGCGACGAAGGCGCTATTCATGCCTTTCGGTTTGATACTCAAACGGGCACATTAAAGCCGTTAAATCAAACCACCGGCATTGGGCATCCGTTCTTCATGGCGCTCTCGCCCAATGGGCGATTCTTGTATGCGATTGATGCCGAGCATTTCGGTGGCGAGGAGGATGAATTCATCGCGGCGTACGCCATCGCAGGCGAGACAGGAAAGCTAACGCGGTTGAACCGACAATCGACGCGTGGAACGGCGTCGTGCTATCTCGACGTGGACGCCAGCGGGAAATCGGTGGTGGTCGCGAACTATACGTCCGGCAACGTTGCTGCATTGCCGGTACGCGAGGATGGATCGCTCGAGGAAGCTGCCTCGTTTATCCAACACGAAGGATCTAGTGTCGATCCTAAGCGTCAAAAGGGACCGAACGCACACAGTATCGTGATCAGTCCCGATAACCGCTTTGCATTGGCGGCCGATTTGGGGATCGACAAGGTGTTGATTTATCGACTCGATGCGGACAACGGCAAACTGGTCGCAAGCGACGTGCAACCGTTCGCGAAATTGCCACCTGGCTCGGGACCTCGCCACTTGACCTTCGATCCGAGCGGTCAACGGGTGTATGTCATTAACGAGTTGACGAACACGGTGACCTACTTCACCTATGGCACGGAATCGGGCACGTTAACGCCTCAGCAAACGATTTCCACGTTGCCCGAGGGTTTCTCCGGTACGAGCAATTGCGCAGACTTGAAAATCACGCCGGATGGCCAGTTCTTGTACGGCACCAATCGTGGGCACGACAGTATCGCGATCTATCGCATCGGTTCGGATGGCCGGTTGAGTCTGGTCGGTATTGAACCCAGCTTGGGTGGCGGCCCACAGAATTTGTTGATCACTCCCGACGGTCGCTGGTTAATTTGTGCGAACATGGTCGGGAACAACGTGAGGGTGTTTCGAATCGATTCAAAGACCGGTGGGTTGACCGCTAGCGGAGATCCGATTTCGGTCTCCATGCCAGCCTGTGTGCGTTGGTTGTCGTCAAATTAAACAATTCAACACGTAATGAAATGTGATCGATAATCACAACCCGACGCGTAAGTTTTGAAGTTGCGTTATTGCCGTTTTCCAGCAAATCACAACCCGAAGCGTGAGCGAGGGACCGAATCAGAAACGATAGTCCCTCGCTGACGCGTTGGGTTATCTGAACCGTGAATCATACGTTTACCGAATGGCACGTCTGTGCGGGCTTAACGACCTTTAAAGATGAGTATCCAAGCAATGAAGTCTAAAACAATCGCAAACTCGCTTTCTTCTTCGACGCGGCGGCAATTTCTCGCCACCGCCACCGCCGTGACCGCTGGCGGTTTGGTTCTGCCTAGCAGCGAGTTGCACGCGGCAGCGTCCGACATTCGTTCCACGGATCACTTTTGGTATCGGCTTGCCCCGGAAGGGCCGTACATCGATTCCCAGCGTGGGAACAAGGCGTTTGGCTTCGGGCTCGGCAAGATTTATCTGTCCGAGGACAATGGAAAAACGTGGCCGCATGAGGCGGTGTTTCGCAATGCGGATAACATCACGTTCAGTTGCATTCTTAGTAGCGGAAACATCGTCTTTGCCACGCGAACGAAGCTTTATCTGAGCACCGATAATCTGAAGACACACAAGCAGATCATCGTCAAGGATCTTGATGGCAGCGATTACATTCCGCACACGCCATTGGATCCGAACGCTCCAGGATGGTATTTCCATCCGCTCGATGGCGAGCACACGTGGGACGTCGACGGGACGGAAATGTTGGTGTGGGGCAATTACTGCAACGTGCTTGGCGGCGCGGTTCCCGTCAACATTTATTACTCGACCGACCAAGGTGAAACGGTCAAAATTGCTTACGCGTTTGGAAAAAATCCAACGTTCCAACAACCGGGATCCAAGGAACAAGATCGGTTGGGCAACGCCGACAATCCGGTGGTGGCTCGGCACATTCACTCGGTTGCCTATAACCCGGTTGAGAATGCATTTTACGCCTGCACCGGTGACCACGATCGTGGCGACGTGCACGAGTGTCATTGGTTGCGTGGCACCTATGACGCGGCAAATGATTCTTGGGATTGGAAGGTTCTTGTCTCGGTCAATTCCAATTCGCGTTTCAAGTCGGGCGGCATCAACTTCGTTGATGGACGGCTTTATTGGGCCGCTGATGCGAATGGCAACAACGGTACGATGCCTCATGACCGTGGCCTTTTTCACTGTGATCCCGCCGACATTGCCAATGTGGAAAAGCACACGATGATGTTCAATCCGAAATATGAGTCGGCGAACATGATCATCGAAGACGATGTGATTTTGTCAGCACATTACGCGCCGGCTTCGCCTTATAACACCGGGTTCATCGTTTCAACGGACATGGGCAAGTCTTGGGCTCAGTACGACTTGAAGGAATTCGGGAAACGCTCGCCCACACGTTTTCATAAAAAGAACAGTGACGGATGGTTCCGAGTCGATCTGCGAAAGGTCTGGATCGAGCGTGGCGAAGTGTTATTCATCAAACCTAAACCGTAAGTGAATGTTTATGCCGAATGTGAAACGTCGTTACCGTCGCGCGGGAGTGTTGATTGCCTTCGTTGCATGGTGGATCGTCCCGCTGAGTTCGTTGCCGGCTCAGACGCCGCCGGAAGTCATCTTGGCATCGGAGGGGCAATCGCGGATGCCGGTTTTGGTCCATCGCGAAGCCGCTACGGAGGTGCGTGAGGTTGCCACGGAGCTCGCCGATTATCTCGGCCGTATTAGCGGGACGGCGTTTCCCGTTGAAGAGGCTGTCGCGGGGGCGGGAATCGCCGCCGGGAAACGAGGGGTCGTGGTCGGATTGGTCTCGAGTTTCACGGACCTTCCTTTTGCGATCGACTTTCCATCGGGCACCGCGGTGCGTGATCAAATCGTACTGCGAACGACGAACGAGGGGCTCTATGTGCTCGGCACAACCCCGGCGGCGGTCCAATCCGCCGTGTGGGACTTTCTGCATCGGCAAGGGTATCGGCTCTTTTTTCTCACCGATACTTGGGAGGTTGTGCCAAAACGTCCGCATTTGACCGCGGCAATCAATGTCGTCGAGCAGCCTGATTATGTCACGCGGGATGCACCTCGCGGTGCGCCGTGGTCGGACCGGGACTTGTGGAATCGGTGGCAG
The DNA here is from genome assembly GCF_007860095.1 of Novipirellula galeiformis. Lineage (NCBI taxonomy): Bacteria > Pseudomonadati > Planctomycetota > Planctomycetia > Pirellulales > Pirellulaceae > Novipirellula > Novipirellula galeiformis. The sequence continues at coordinate 323,235 of NZ_SJPT01000008.1, forward strand.
CGACGCAATCGCATGAATTCGTCCTTTGCGTTAAGCACGGGACATGCCTATGGCGGCATTGTCCGCCGCAACGCGAAAACGTTTGCGGAGCATCCTGAGTACTTTGCTTTGGTCGCCGGAGAACGCCCCCGCGGTGGGAATGCCAAATTCTGTGTTAGCAATGCCGGGCTGCGGCAAGTCGTTGTCGCGGATGCCATCAAGCAGATCAACGATCGTCCCGAGAGTGACAGTGTTTCGCTCGACCCGTCCGACGGTGGCGGTTGGTGCGAGTGTGAAGCGTGTCGCGAAATGGGCAGTGTCAGCGACCGAGCATTAACGCTTGCGAACGATGCCGCCGCCGCGATCAACGACCTCGGGCTGGGAGAAAAGTATGTGGGCATGTATGGCTACAACGAACATAGTCCGCCGCCCAGCATCAAGGTGCACCCCAACGTCGTGATCAGCGTCGCGACCGCGTTCATCCGAGGTGGACACTCGATCGAAGAGCTCGTCACGGGATGGCAAACTCAAGGTGCCGTCCTCGGGATTCGCGATTATCACGACGTCTTTGCATGGAGTCATGATCTACCTCGCAGCGCACGCGGTGGCAACCTTGACTATCTCACACGCACGATTCCTTGGTTTCATGAACACGGTGCACGGTTCATGAATTCTGAGAATATGGATAGCTGGGGTGCCAATGGCTTGGGGTACTGGATCACCCCGCAATTGCTCTGGGATGTGGACAATGCTGAGCGAGTGGATGCGATTGTCGAGGACTTTCTCGACCATGCGTTTGCCAAGGCGAAAGAGCCGATGCGTACTTTCTATGCATTGATCAACCGCGATCACGACTCGGTTCGTTCGCACGAGGACGTGGTCGCGCGGATGTATCGCGCTCTGGATCAAGCCCGGATGTTGGCGAAGGATCCGCAGGTGCACGCCCGGCTTGACGATCTGGTGCTCTACACTCGTTATCTCGATCTTTATGGCAAGTACCGAAGCGCCGAAGGCAAGGCGAGACAACAGGGGTTCGAGCGGGTGTGGCGACATGCCTATCGAATGCGCGACCGGATGATGCTCTCGACCGTCGCCCTTTGTCACCGGGATCGATTTCGTGATCGCAGCGTGCAAGTCCCCGACGAGGCAAAGTGGAGCGTGGCCGAGCCGACGAACCCCTGGAAGAGCAGCCAGCCGTTTGATGAAGCGGAGATTGCCGAATTGTTGGCTGCGGGTATCGCGGCGAACCAACCGACGGAGCTCGACTTTACGGCAAAAAAATTCAGCGGTGATCTCGTGCCCGCTACACAATTGAATCTGCCGCATGTGCCGCCGGGGCGTTACGACCAACGTGGTCGCGGTCGACAGCAAGTCTATACGTGGCTTCCCGAAAATCATCGTCAGATCGAATTGGACGTCACCGGCGGGATGATCAAGCACTACCGCGATCGCGGCAACGTCAAGTTTTCGCTTTATTCATCCAAAGAAGCGACACTCGATGCCGTCGACCAAAACGACAGCGTGCCTCCAGACGGCGAGCCGCGGCAGATCGTGCTGACCAGCCCTTTTGATGGGCTGCATCGAATCGAGTGGAGCGATGGTAGTGATATGACAAGGGTTGTTTTGCCAGCGGAATTGCCGTTGACGATTCGCTCGACGCTGGAAGATCCAATGCGGCTGGGCGGACGATGGGATCTTTATTTCTACGTCCCACGCGGCACCGCGGTGGTCGGCGGTTACAGCAACGCAACTCGAGGGAAGATGCTCGACGCAGACAGCAATGTTATCTTTGACTTCGGTACGATGGATGCGGCCGGGTACTTCAGCGTGCCGGTGCCGGAGGGACAGGACGGCAGGTTTTGGAAGTTCTCGGATTCTCGCGGCAGCCGGATGTTGATGACCGTTCCACCTTACTTGGCGACGAGCGTCGAGACGTTGTTGTTGCCACGCGAAGTGGTCGAGGCCGACAAGAGGCCGTCGCCACGTTAATGGGTTCTCTTTCTATTTTCTAACCCTCCATTTTCTAACCATCTCCGGATTCGCCCCGCGTGATCCGGCAATACGTTTTACGCTGAATGTTTGATTTTCGGATTCATTTGGAGCGAAAGCGCCGTACGGCTGGCCTGAAGATGTTTCACTGGATCAACGTCAGCGACCGTCGGGTACGACTGGAGTCGGTCGGATGGAGGTTAGAAAATAACGGGGTTAAAAAATGGGATGCCTGCGTAGACTCGATTCATGAACGGTCTGTCTGTTTTTTATTTTCTAACCCTTTATTTTTTAACCATCTCCCGATCAACCTCGTGCGATTAGGCAATGCGATGCCGGTTGAATGCCCGATCCCGATACCACGATTGACCAGCGAGCAGTTTGGCACTCTCGATTACAGAGTGATGCCCATCGCATTTGATGTCCACGATCAATTGGGTTGCCATTGGAAGGAACATGCTTATCAATCGGAAATGCATGTTAAGGTTTTGGAAAGGTTTGACAGTTCCGCATGCGAAGTCCCGCTAAGAATCTCATTCGGAAATTTTCGTAAGACTTATCGGCTTGACCTGATCGTTGATTCGATCGGACTTTATGAACTCAAGGCCGTCGCGGCCATTGAGAAAAATCACATTGGTCAGGTTCTGAATTATCTTCGTTTGCTCGATGCTACTCGGGCCAAAATTATCAATTTCCGTCCGCACCGCGTCGAGTCCAAGTTCGTCAACTGTTCGGACAGATTAGTACAGCGCCGAGCATTTGATGTTGAGTTAGGGGAGTATCGTGGTCCAAAGGTCTTGCCTGAGACATCGATTGCAATGTTCCGGGATCTCGGCACCAAGCTGTCTAATGCGCTTTACACTGAATGTTTGATTTCAAATGTTGGGCGAACCGAGCCACGGCAAATTTGGCGAGACCGAAGCATTTACCAGAATTTTGATCTGGTTGAGCAAGATGAGGCGTTCGTAGTCACGTCGCTGGAGGCAACGAACTTTGATTTCCGGATTCATTTGGAGCGAATGCGCCGTACGGCTGGCCTGAAGATGTTTCACTGGATCAACGTCAGCGACCGTCTGGTACGGCTGGAGTCGGTTGGATAGAGGTTAGAAAATAGCACGGTTAAAAAATGAGATGCCAGCGTAGACTCGATTCATGAATGGTCTGTCTGTTTTTTAATTTTCTAACCCTCCATTTTCTAACCATCTCCGGATTCGCCCCGCATGATCCGGCAATACGCTTTACGCTGAATGTTTGATTTTCGGATTCATTTGGCACGAATACGCCGTCCTGCTGGCCTTAAAATGTTTCACCGGATCAACGTCAGCAACCGTCTACTACGACTGGAGTCGGTTGGATAGAGGTTAGAAAATAGCACGGTTAAAAAATGAGATGCCAGCGTAGACTCGATTCATGAATGGTCTGTCTGTTTTTTTAATTTTCTAACCCTCCATTTTTTAACCATCTCCCCGATTCCCCCATGCAATCCGGCAATACGCTTTGTGCCGAAAGTTTGATTTTCGGATTCATTTGGAGCGAATGCGCCGTACGGCTGGCCTGAAGATGTTTCACTGGATCAACGTCAGCAACCGTCGGGTACGGCTGGAGTCGGTCGGATGGAGGTTAGAAAATAACGGGGTTAAAAAATGGGATGCCAGCGTAGACTCGATTCATGAATGGTCTATCTGTTTTTTTAATTTTCTAACCCTCCATCTTCTAACCAACTCTTCGCATTTCACCAGTCGCTTGGAATGATGACGAAACCGTTAACGCGACTGATGCGGGAACAATCGAGGTTAAAAAATCGAAGGATAAAAAACCTGGGGCCGACGTGGGCGTTGTGGAAGAACGTTGATCAGACGGTTGATCATGGGGTGTTTGCTGGGATAGCATGGGCGGATGGAAATTGCACGCCTGCGAAACGATGACCCGACCTGGTTTCCGCCCTTGGATGCTGCGATTTGCACTGACGAGATCGATGGGTTGCTGGCCGTTGGCGGCGATCTAAGTAGCGAGCGTTTGCTCGCCGCGTATCGCAACGCCATCTTTCCTTGGTATGACGAAGATGGGCCGATTTTGTGGTGGTCGCCTGATCCCCGCGCTGTCATCTTTTGCGACACGATCCACGTCTCCAAAAGCATGACGCGTCTGATCCGTCGCCGAACGTTTCACGTGACTTGGAACCAGGCGTTTGAGCAAGTCATGCGCCAGTGTGCGATGCCCCGCGATGGCAATCCCGGTACTTGGATCTTGCCCGAGATGATCGAGGCCTATCGTCAACTGCACCATCGTGGACATGCCCAGTCGTGTGAGGTGTGGAGCGGCGAAGAGCTCGTCGGAGGCATCTATGGCGTCACGATTGGCAATGTGTTTTGCGGCGAATCGATGTTCCATCGGCAACCCAATGCGTCCAAGTTGGCACTCATCTCAGTCGCGCAATGCGAACGCTTTGATGTGATCGATTGCCAATTCCCCAGCGAGCATCTGTTGTCGATGGGAGCCGAGATGATTTCTCGCGATGCGTTTGTTCGTTTGGTGAAGTCAGCGCTGGGCAAGTGAGCCGTGACTCGGATTTCACCCTTCACGCTAGAATTTCTTGAGGGACGCTGCCGTGCACGTCGGTCAAGCGAAAGTCGCGGCCTGCGTAACGGTAGGTCAGACGCTCGTGGTCGATGCCGAGCAGATGCAAGATCGTGGCGTGCAAATCATGGGTATGGACTGCTCCTTCGGCTGTCATGATGCCGTGTTCATCCGACGCCCCATGCACGAATCCTCCTTTCACCCCGCCTCCAGCCATCCAGGACGAGAAGCAATGGTTGTGGTGCTCGCGGCCAGCGTGGTCTACCTGTTTATGAAACGGAGTGCGACCAAATTCCGTTGTCCACACCACCAGCGTACGCTCCAGCATGCCTCGTTGTTTTAGATCGGCTAGTAACCCGGCAATCGGTTGATCGATCGCTTTGGCCAACCGCTCGTGGTCGCCCATGTTTCCGTGAGAATCCCAGTTGGAACTTGAGCCGACATCGATCAGCTCGAGAAAACGCACTCCGCGTTCGGCCAATCGACGCGCAACAAGGCATTGCCAACCAAACCCACTGGTGGCACCACGTTGTAAGCCATACATCTTCATCGTCGCGTCGGTTTCACCTGAAAGATCGAATGCCTCGGGAGCTTCACGCTGCATCCCAAACGCCGTTTCAAACGAGCGGATACGTGCATCGAGTGCTTGGTCGGCATCGCGTTGTTGCAGATGAGCACGATTCAATTGATCCAACATCGCGAGCTCCATTTGCTGCAGCTCGGCGGGGACTTTGGCGTGGATGTTCGGTAGCGGTTGCGCGCCGGGCATGACGTGCGTTCCCTGGTGACAGGCGGGCAGAAAATCGCTGCCCCAGGTTTGCGCACCTGCGTACGGAGCCGCCGGGGCGAGCACCATGAAGGACGGCAAGTTTTGGTTTTCCGTTCCCAAACCGTAGCTGACCCAAGCACCGGCACTCGGTCGAGCGAACTGGGCCGATCCCGTGTGAGCGGCCAACGTCGCCTTATCATGACCGTCACTTTCACAGTGCATGGCATTGAGCACGCACACGTCGTCGATTACCGAGCCCAAGTGTGGGAATAGATCGCTGACCCACGTGCCGCTCTCCCCATACTGTTTGAATCCCCATCGCGGCTTGATCAGGAACCTTTCAAATTGGCCCGATTTATTGAGCCAACGGGATGCGGTGATCGATTTGCCATGGTCGGCGGTGAGCCGAGGTTTGTGATCAAACGTGTCGACATGTGAGACACCGCCAGTCGAAAAAATGAAGATCACGCGATCCGCGGTAGCGGGGAAATGACCTGGTTTGGCAACCAGCGGATCGGTCGATGCGGCTTGAATCTCGTTCCACATTCCCGCCAATGCCAACGCACCAAAGCCACCCGAGGCGCGGTGCAAGAATTCGCGGCGGTTCGTTTGCAAAGGAATGTTCATCATTGATGCTCGGGAAAAAAGGATGTCGGTTGACGTCATTTCACGTACACGAAATCACCGGACTATCGTCGTTGATCGCTCCGCGGTCCAAACGTGAGTTCGCGGCGCGAACAACGATAATCATAAATTGGGGCCTACTCAGTCCACGTACAAGAATTCATTGCTCGATAACAACACGCGTGCGATCGCGGCCCAGGCGTCCGTTGTCGGAGTCTCCGTCGAGGTTTCCACGCTGGCAAGCTTGTGCTCGTAGGCAGAGAGGAATGTCAACGTCTGGTTCACTTCGGCGTCGGTAGCGACACGCCCCAGGATGCGTTCGTACGTCAAGCGAACACGCGACGCATCATCCTCCGACGATGCCAGTATCTGATTCGCAAACGCCTCGGATTGCTGATGCACGAAGGGAGAATTCATTAGAAACAACGACTGAGTCGGAGTGGTCGTCGGTAGCCGTTTGGGAACGCTCACGTTCGGGTCCGCCGCATCAAACATCGCTAAAAAAGGATGTCGACGGTTCCGCTGGAGCATCAGATAAATGCTGCGGTGATTGGAGTCGTAAACCGCGTGAAAGGGCCTGTGAATCGAAAAGGACCAAGTTTCGACCGCTGGAAAGGGATGCGGTGGTGGAATCGTACGATCGAGTTGACCGCTGACGGCGAGCATCGCGTCGCGAATCGATTCCGCATCGAGCGGTCGTCGCGCGTAATGCCACAGCCAACGGTTGCTTGGGTCGGCAGTCAGGTTCTTGGCGTGATGCTTGCTCGCCAGGGTGTAGGTTTGGGAGTTCATCATCATGCGATGAAGCGATTTGATTGACCAACCCGAGGCGATGAATTCCGAGGTCAACCATTCGAGCAATTCCGGGTGACTTGGTAACTCACCCCTGGCTCCAAAATCGCTTGGCGTTGAAACCAAGCCCTGACCAAAATGCCATTGCCATACTCGGTTCACAATCACGCGAGCGGTTAAGGGATTGGAGGGTCGGGTCAGCCAATCGGCTAATTCGAGTCGCCCGCTGCCCGTGGATTCGGGATCCAGCGTGTCGCCGCCGAGGACTTCCAAGAAACGCCGTGGAACTTCGTCGCCGAGTCGCTCGGGTTCACCGCGTCGTTGCAGTCGTGTGTTTGTCGGCTTGCCTTCGCTGACACCGTAGGCGACCGGGTAAGCCGGCGTCGCGAGTGTCTCGTCGCGTTGTTTCGTCAGTGCCGCTAGTTGTGCGTTCAATTCCGCTAAGCGTTGTTGCGACGCGAGCTCCGGTTCTGGGACGACGACCGGCCCGCTGCCCGGAATCCCAAACGAGATATCTTGGAGTCCAAGGTTGTCGAGGTCACGCGTCGGAGCCGGTCCTTCGACATGTCCGATCCCGTCGCAGATAAACGTGTCGGCAATGCCATCCCAATTTGGATTGAGTGGTTTGTCATTGAATTCGCTGAGGTCGTCGATCGTGCCCACAATGCCTGAGTAGGTTTGCTTGGCTTGGTCGAGCGTCACTCGCAGCGTGTACCAAGTTCCGGGTTCAAGCTTGCGAATGATTTCCCATTCTCCGCCGCTGCGAATCGCGAACTCGGTAGCAGTCACACTGCACTCGATGGCCAACGATTGGACCACTCCACGGCCGAGATAGAAACGATACGCCCCCTGCGGTGTCGATGCGGCACCGGTGCGGAAGTCGATGGTAAAGTGGATTTGCTTTCCCGGAACCGAATGCAAGGCTTGTTCAAAACTGTAGCGGATCCCGTCGTGCGGTTTGGGGGCTGCCACGCGGACACCCCGTGTTCCCGCGGGATGAATGTGGGTGTAGGGGCTCTGTGCGTCGGCGAGAACCACGTTGGGGCCACCGCTGAACCACGGCTTGGACGGTGGTTTGTCGAGCGTTTGGGCTTCCCAGCCCAGGTCGACTCCGCCAGCGAACGATTTGCCATCCAATTTCGATTGCTCTCGCGTTAGACGTGCAATGTCACCATTCAAGCGAGCCAGTTCGTCCGCTTTCACTTTGTCAAGCCGAACGGCGTCCGCAGCTGGCACCAAGGCGGGGAAGTGAGCGGGCCGCTTGTGCTCTTCGCCCCCAGGAAATGCCCACTTTGTGCTTTCAAAAATGCCATACAGTGCGTAGTAATCGGCAGCTGACACGGGATCGAATTTGTGGTCGTGACAGCGAGCACATCCCAGCGACAGCCCCAGGATCGAGCGACCCACCGAATCGATCACATCGGCGAAGTCAAGGTATTGATAAGTCGTATTGGGGGCGTAACCGTATCGTTTTCCAATGGCGAGGAAACCGGTCGCGGTCACCCGCTCGGCGTACAGATCCGCAGGGCCGTCCTGGGCTAAAATGTCGCCCGCGATCTGTTCGCGGACAAATTCGTCAAACGGCTGGTCGCGATTGAACGCATTCACAACCCAGTCGCGATACTGGCCTGCTTCGGGGACGGGATAGTCGGATCCATCACCGGCCGTGTCCGCGTAACGCGCAACGTCTAACCAGTGGCGTCCCCAACGTTCTCCGTAAGCCGGCGATTGCAGCAAACGATCCACCAGCGATGCGAACGCATTCGGCGATGAATCATTTAGAAACTCGTGAACCTCTGCTGGAGTCGGTGGCAACCCCGTCAAGTCGAACGTCGCGCGGCGGATCAAAGTGCGTTTGTCTGCCTCGCCAACCGGGGTTAACTCGTTTTGTTTCAGTTTCGCGCGAACAAAGGCGTCCACCGGATTTGCCGCCCAACGAGCGTCCTTGACTTCGGGAGGGGAGACCTTTGACAACGGTTGAAACGACCAGAACTGTTTTGCCGCTTCGAGATCCATGGGGCCCGATGCCGATGCGCTCTCCATCGCCTCGACTCGCGGGTCAATCGCACCTTGCTTGACCCAAGTGACGAGGTGGGCGATTTCATCCGGGGTCAGCTTTCCATCGGGCGGCATCTGCGCCGCGTCATCGGAGCCGTTTACAGCCTTGATCAACAAACTGCTCTCGGGATCCCCCGGCACAATCGCCGCGCCACTATCGCCTCCGTGCAACCACCCCTCGCGTGAATCGAGTCGCAATCCCGATTCCTGTTTCTTCGCTCCATGGCACTCGATGCAGTGGGTGATCAGCAGCGGACGAATCTGGGATTCAAAGAAATCGTCCGCACAACTCTCAGCGGGGGCCGCGACGCAGAGGATCGATAGGCCAAAAAGCCCGCACGCGAATCGAGAAAACATTCGGTTGCGTTGGCGGCGTCGATGGATCGATTGCATTTCTATCCACTTTCTTCGGAACGGCTAGGTGGGACTCGGGGAGGGAGCTCGATCGATGTCGCGGTGGCACTTGGCGCGCGTCCTGCCGATCGAGAGCCAAGTCAGTGCGGCGAAACCGGATGGCCAAGTACCGCGAAAGGTTTATCCTACCCCCTCTGTAACGGGAGTGTTGTATACAATGTACAGTAGGGTAGGGGGGGATTGCAACTTTTTTCCGAGAAACGAACGAACGTTCCCCGAGAAACGAACGGAAATGAAGCTGGGACGACACACCCTGCGAGCGTTGTCGCGACGGATTAACCGAGATGCTCGGCCATCGAGGCCTTGGATTCGATGTACCGGCGGTGGGTGCCCAGATAGCAATCGTGAACTAATTGGTCGATCTCCGCTGGCGATAAAAACAGGGCCGTGAATCCGGGAACGTGCGGCTCGATGGCCAACTTCGCCGCTTGGATGAAATGAGCGATCAAGTCCTTGGGATCCTCGTTGCCGATCGCCATTCGCATCGTCGTGGGGCCAATCCCGCTGGCGGCCAACGCCGCTTCGTCCAATTCCGAATGGGTCGTCAGGGCAGGGCAGCTGACGATCGTGTTGGATTGGCCCAGGCTGATCATGTGGGCAAACATCGGTTCGAGCGAATCAAAGAAACGCTGGAAAACCTCTGCCGGAACCCCCTCGACATCGATTGTAAACAGGGGAGCGGGTAGGCCGATAAAGGACAGTTTTTCTCGAAGCGGCGAATTTTCGTCGTCCGTCAACGCATTGCAGTGGACGATGATATGGGGATGGGCGTCAAAGAAACGGGCCAGAATCTCGGTGTTAATGCATTTGTTCAGCATGCGAACGCCCAGCGTTCGCATGCCTTGGATCACTTCGAAAGCGGTGTCAGCATTCAGGAACGCGCCTTTCACATAATAGACGTTCCAAAACATCGTCTCATTCCAGGCCACGCCATCTGCGGTCTCGCCTTTGGGGATGAACATGTCATGGTTGCGGCCAATCACCACACCAGCAATCGTCGAACCCGCTCCCGATAGGTCCTTGGTATAGCTGTGGATCACGAAATCGGGGCGTTCGCGGGGGTCGACGCGCTGTAAAGGTTGCATCAGAAAGGGGGTGCCGACGGTGGCGTCGAGAATCACACGTAGTCCCGCGTCATGGGCTGCGCGACAGATCGCGGGGACGTCGAGCGTGTAGCCGTGCGGATTGCAGGGGGATTCGAGGTAAACGTAAGCGTTGCGGCCCGCAGCCAGACGATCGGCATACTTGGTCTTCGTTTGCTCCCAGCACTGTTGGAAGTCATCGGCGCCGTATCCAGAGAATGTTTCCACGCCGATACTCAGATTTGATGGTTTGGCGTACCAATCGTGAATCAATTGATGGGCGCCTCCGTAGATGTTGCGGCTGCTAATCAAAATATCGTCGCGGCCTAGAACATGCGAAAGGACGCTGTCGATAGCGGCCATCCCGCTGTTGAAATTCCAGGCAAAGTATTCGGTCGCGTACGGACCGGCTTCAATGTCGACGATAAAATTGGCCAGCGACACGGAGGTCGGGTTGAGTAGGCGCGAGTAGATTTCCAACAGCAGTTCTTTGCCCTTGAAAGCGTCTTCGATCCATTCGGCACAGGCGTAGATGTAGGTCGCGGTACGCGCGATTACAGGGGTCGCCGAAAAGACGGCGGTGACGTTATCAAAAATGGCGTACGGCCCCTTGGCCGTCTGAGTCGAGTCATCGAGCTGGAGCGATTGATAGCTGCGGCGAAAGGGAGATTGCAGCGAATCGAGCAGTTTGGCCGTTTGAAAAGAGAGGAACTTCTTAGCGTTGAAATATGCGATCCGGTCCGAGCGATCGAGATTGTGAATCGACTGCTGTGTCAATCGCCACAGGGCGTCCATATCGGCGCCGGCTTCATACAAACGCCCGGCAAGGCTAGCCAGCGTACGTCCGTGCTGCGTGGCGGGGTCGATTCCGAAATGCACGAGTTGCTCGGTTACCAGTTCATCGACGGTTTCGGCGCTTGTCGTATTGCGCCGCGGAGAAAGGTTCCGCATCGCCGCTAGCGATGGGGTGTTCGTTTCGGACATCGGTATCGCCCTGACGTAACAAAGAATGGAGGTGCTCGAACCTTCGAATTGTAACACAATCGCCGATCCACAGGCTGGAAATCAGACGTGTGAATCAAGGCTTCCCATCCGCGTCACACGAAGGATTAGAATCGAGGAAGGAAAATCAACGGCGATGCACTCGGCGTCCAAACGATTGCCGAATCGTTCCGTAGCCAGTTCGATCAAGTTTTAAGGGGAAAACGACACCATGCATTTGACCGCGATGCGACTTTTAATCGTGACCATGATCGGAACGTTGCTGATCAGTGGTACCACGCTGTGTGCGGAAACGCCCGTTGCCGAAGCGCCCGTCACCAAAGCGCCCGTCACCAAAGCGCCCGTCACCAAAACGCCCGTTGCCGAAGCCCATGGCGGCGAAGCACGGACCCGCGAAGCAAAGGTGGTCGGCCCTCGTGATTTGCAATTGAGCTACGTGTCGGATGTTGACGGTACCACTCAACCCTATCGCGTGTTTCTGCCGTCATCCTACGATGGCACGACGCCGCTGCCGATGCTTGTTGCACTGCACGGAACCGGAGGTAGCCAAGACACCTACGCAACCACATACCATGACGGAATCTATGTTCGCGAAGCGGACAAGCGTGGCATCGTCCTGGTTTGTCCGCATGGCCGGGGCACAACGGAGTATCGTGGCATCGGCGAGAACGATGTGTTGACGGTGATCGAAAAGGTGTGCCAAGACTTTGCGATCGATCGAGACCGGATTGTGTGTAGCGGACAATCGATGGGGGGCACCGGCACGACGTATTTGTGTTGTCGATATCCTGACTTGTTTGCCGCGGGGATTCCGCTCGCATCGACCTATGGTCACCTGTCACTCGTCGCGAATCTGATGCATGTCCCGATGCTGTACGTGCAAGGCGAAAAGGACTGGCCTGTGTATGCGAAGAATGGGCCGATTCCGATTACTCGCCGGCTAAAAGAGTTGGGCTACAACGGGCGGTTGTGGATGGTGCCTGGTGCGAAGCACAACACGATGGACATCACGACGGCCGAGGTGCTCGATTGGGCGCTCGCACAGAAACGCGTGACGCATCCCCGCCGTGTGTTGTTTCGTGCCTACTTGCCGTTTCAAGGTCGTGCTTATTGGACCGAGATCGTCGAGATTCGTGAGCCAGGACTCTACGCTGAGATCGATGCAACGATTCAAGGCGACAACACGATTGCGGTCTCGCTAAAAAATGCAAACCGCGTGACACTGCGGCCTGATCCTGAGCTGTTGGATTTGGCAAAACCGATTCAGGTCGTTGTCGATGGCAAGTCGTCATTCACAGGGAGCTGTGCGGCCGATCAACAGATTCAACTCGCTTGGGACGGTGCACAATGGAGGGGCAGTGTTGCCGAGCGACAATTGACGCCCTACACCGCCTATCGTACGCATGTCATTGGCGTTGTCGCGGAACCTCCTTCGCAACCGTTGCGCTGGGACACCTCAGGGGCAAACCAAGTCGCGGTCCGTCAATCACGAACGTTTCCCGCGGAAACCACGATGGGAAGTTGGATGGCCGATGCGATGCGCTCGGCGACCGGTGCCGATGTCGCTGTTTACAACCGACGTTACTATCGTGGCGTGCCGTTGGAAAAGGACCAGCAACTGTTTGCGGTTGATTTGTTCAATTGGCTGCGACCCACCAACAGCAATCTGGGCACCTTTGAAGTTACCGGAAAGGACCTGCTTGAGATCATTGAAGACAACATTCGCGACGCCGAAGGCGAAGATGAATTCTTGTTACAGGTCTCCGGTTGTCGCTATGCGTTTGACCGTAATCGAGCCAAGGGAGAGCGAATCGTGTCGAGCGATATCGATTCCGAACGTCGCTACACGGTGGTGTGTGAAACGCACATGCTCGCTCGTGGCGACACCTGTTTTTTGGCCGGGCACACTGAAAAACTGCAATATACCGACACCGATATCTCGAATGTTTCAGCGGCTTGGCGCTACATTGTTGCAAAGGATGGTGTCGTCGAGGGCATGCGTGACGGCCGCGTTCGTGATCTCACGGGGAAACGCTAATCGATGCGTGCTGCGGAAGGGGGCGCGACTTGCCAACGGAAATGGCACCCGCACTGAGTCGTTTTCAAAGAATCGCAGAGCACCGCGGGGTTGCACTGTCATTATTTCAAAATGACCCAGCGTCTTCGAGATTCGTTGCTCTCATCACGATTTTGAACCGGAGCAAACAACAGCCAGAGCGAGGTGATGGCGTCGCTCCGGCTCGATTGAATGCGGTGGCTAGGATGGCGTTATCGCGTGATTGCGATCGGCAATTAGGGCAGTTCGACGGTCTCGCTGCCGTCCTTGGAACCTAACGCACCCCACACGCCGTAGGGCGACGGGCCTTGCAAAACGCTACCACTCGAAAGGTCGCCCGTGTCGATGGAATCGGTAATGAACGAGACCGATCCGTCACACTTCAATACCGTGATGCCACCGGGATGGTAGCTGCTAGCCGTCGCGTAACTGCGATGAGCAGGATCGGTAATAAGACCACAACTGGGGCCGTTGGGAGGTAAAATCGTGTTGATCGACGACCATCCGGTGAACCCCCAGGACCAAGCGATACCGGACGAGCCATACGTAGCAAGTCCGGTTTTATACAAGCCGTGGTCTCCGACGGTTGAAAGGCATGTAATTGGATTGTTCGCCGTCGGAGTAGAGCCAACCGAAGAATGGGTTTGGACCATTCCTCCTTTAACAATTCTGCCCCCCGGACCTTCGCCGATGCCGCGTTCGCCCATCGCAATCGTGTTGCTTAGGCCATCGAGGATTGCGGAAAAGTTGAACGCCTTCGATCTCGCAAAAGGACCACGAGTCGTCGCGTCGCCATAAAAGGGCGTCCAGTCGCCCGTGCTAAAGTTGTAACTAATGCGACCTCGGTCGGTGCTTTGTTTGCTGCTAGAGCGGGGGTCAGAAGGGCAGACAAAACCAGGGATTTGTGTGTACCAAGGCGCGTACCCAATACCACTTTCCGGGTATTTGTCGTAAGGATCGTAGGTGACTCCGTTGATCGTCGTGGTCGAGGTGATTTGATCATACAGCGCCTGTTGCTCGACGAATGGCAAGATCGCAATGGAACCACTGTGGTAGTTATGTCGATGGCTTCCAATGGACCAGAAGGGCAACGAGTCGTTGCTGTCGTGATAGTTGTGCAGTGCCAGCCCCAACTGTTTCATGTTGTTGCTGCACGACATTCGGCGGGCCGCTTCGCGGGCAGCCTGTACCGCCGGTAGGAGCAATCCGACCAGCACTCCGATGATGGCGATCACCACCAATAATTCAACGAGTGTAAAACCCATTTTTGACCGATGACTCATGATAACTCTCTCCAGACGGGTAGATAAGAAGACAAACGAGTGATGATGGGAGTCTGCAATTAAATAATCGCTGAGCAGTTCGTCGGAACGCTGACGAGCTGTAGGCGGTTTTTTCAGAGTGTGAGTGTTGAGAGACGTACTGCGCGGGAAGCGGTGTCGGGTGGGGGTGGCTTAGTTCCGGGCAAGGGGGTGGCGCAATATAGTGGGATTGAAATCAAGAAGCAACAAAAAGAGCTTCTGATTCACTGGGGGCTGGTGGTCGTAACCGCGAGGCTGCACGCAGGAATGCGCAGACGGGCACCATGGCTAAGCAGCGAGGCAGGAATGATCGGGTGAAATCCCATTAGCCGCTTGCGCGTTAGCCTCGGTTGAACGTGCGAACCGTGGCTAACGCCAAAACGGCTAATCTACCGAAAGACTCCTGCCGAGCTGCTTAGCGTTTAGCCAATCCAGAAGTGGGACATGCTTTGGTGCTGAGAGTCTTGTTTTCAGCACTGGTATCCCCGCTTTTCAGCCACTCTCACGTCAGCAGCGATTCAAAAAACACACTTGATTTGTGGAGGAAGCGAGATTGGTTCCCAACGCCATTCGCCAACGCGAGCATTCATCTGAAATCCGAGTTCTTAAACGCAAGGAGACCGGGGATGTTTTGCCTTGTAGGCTGTTTGCGACGTCTTGGCAATCAATGCTTGGGAAGCAAACAATTCGTCACGACGCATTTCAAAATTGCCGCATCGAATCGCAGGCTCGGTGGCCCTAGCGATGAGAATGATTAGGGATCAGGCAACGTTTTTGTATGGCAAAGCAGGCAGGTCACGGATTCAGAGTGCCAAAGATTGCATCCGAGATCGATTGCTCTCATCTCGATTTTGAACCGAGGCAAACCAGAGCCAGAGCGAGGTGACGTCGTTGCTCCGGCTCGAATGATTGCGCTGTTCAAGTCGGTGGTGAATGGCAGAAGGGACCATCGCTCGTCGAGGGAGGGTCGTTCGCAAGATTTAGCGCAAGCAAGATTTCACGCTACGTATCGTTCACATTCAAAACGCGATTGGGTTTGCTTAATCAGCTAGGTCGAACGTGAAATCGTTCTCTCCGCCCTCGGTCACGTCGGCGGTCAAGTCGGACGACTTTGCCGTTTTGTATTTGACCGGCAGCGATTCCTTGATGGAAATCGTGGGTTCCTTGCCATTCTTTTCCATGTAGGCGATCGATTCTTCGTGCGACAGGGCGCCCACGACTTCGGATTTCGAGATCAGGACTTTGTATTTCCCCGGCATTGCCCCATCGTTGGGTTGCAGTGTCGTCATCTCGAAGTGGCCGTTCTCGTCGGTAAAACCACTCGATGCACGTCCCGATCCATCGGGCGCAAATGTCACGGTCGCCCCGGCGACCGGTTGGCCTTGGTAATTCACCGTGCCTTTTGTCGGCACGACACCGTCGACGCTGGCAGGGCTGTTACAGCCAAGGAAAAAACTGGCTTGGGCAAGCACCAGCAAGCAAACTAAATTTCTCATTGAAAATCGAATCCTCAAATCACGTTTTTACACGGGGGTAAACGAGAGCCGGAGCGAGTTTGTATGATCGCTCCGGCTTTAAAAAATGGATGGTGTTATCGCGAGATTGCGATCGGCTATTAGGGCAGGCTGACGGTCTCGTTGCCGTCCTTGGAACCTAACGCACCCCAGATGCCGTAGGGCGATGGGCCTTGTGCAACGCTGCCACTCGAAAGGTCTCCGGTGTCGATCGAATCGGTAATGAACGAGACCGCTCCGTCACACTTCAGTGTCATGACTCCGCCGGGATGGTAGCTGCTAGGCGTCGCAAACATGCGGTGAGCTGTATCGCCGGTGTGGACGCAGCTGGGGCCGTTTGGAGGCAAAATCGTGTTGATCGAGGTGTAACCGGTGAACCCATACGACCAGGAGTTGCCCCCGGTGCCTCGCGCCGAGAACGTCGATTTGTACATGCCGTTGGTTCCCACGGTCGCCAGGCACGCGATCGGATTGTTTGCTGTCGGAGAGGCGCCAACCGAAGGGTGGGTTTGGATTGCTCCACCCTTGACTCTGCCTCCGAGGACAATCGCTCCATCGCCAATCGAGCGTTCGCCCATCGCGATCGTGTTGCTAAGTCCATCGAGGATTGCGGAAAAGTTGAATGCCTTCATTCGCGCAAAGGGACTGCGTGTGGACGTGTCGCTGTAGTAGGGGGTCCAATCGCCCAGGCTAAAACAGTAGTTATTACGGCCAAGGTCTCCGCTTTGGTTGTTGCTGGCTCGGGGATCCGAGGGACAGACAAAGCCAGGGATCTGAGTGTACCACGGCGTATAGCCACTACTGACTCCGTATTGGTCATAGGGCGGGTAGGTCACGCCGTTGATCGTGGTGGTCGAGGTGATTTGTTCGTACAACGCGTTCTGCTCAATAAATGGCAAGATCGCAATGAAACCACTGTAATGGGAATGCCTATGGCTTGCGTAAGACCAGAAGGGCAACGATCGGTAGGTGTCGTGGTAGTTATGTAGTGCCAACCCCAGCTGTTTCATGTTGTTGCTGCACGACATTCGCCGGGCCGCTTCACGGGCGGCTTGTACCGCCGGTAAGAGCAATCCGACCAAGACTCCGATGATGGCGATCACCACCAATAATTCAACGAGCGTAAAACCTTTTTCTGAACGACGACGCATAAAAACTTTCTCCAGAGAGGTAGCAAAAGAAACGAACAATGAGGGAAATTTGATATCGGATAATTACGGTGAAGCTCGTCAGAAAGCGGGGCAAGCAAGCGTTGAGTGAAACACTGAGCACCGCAGGGAGGACAAGGTTGGTTCGGTGTGTCTAAGTTGCAATGTTGTAGGACTGAAGTTGAGCAGCAGCGAAGGAGCTTAAGAACTCAAAGCAGCGAGCGGTGGTGGGTGTCTCGCTGCAATGGACGCCGCGGGTGGCGGTTCGCCAATCTCAAGAAAGGGGGTTTCTAGTGGCGATCAGGGCCTTGTCTTCAACAATGGAATCCAAGTATTTCGGTCATGTTCACGTCAGCAACGATTCGAAAATCAAACTCGATTCGTTGAGGAAGCAAGAACTGTTCCCAATTGCATGCGCAACGCGAGCGTTCATCCGATCGCTGATCATGTATCCTCGACCGAGGGGCGTCAAGGGCGGTTTGTATGCCACCATGGCTTATTTGCGGTGAGAAGGTTTGTGATCGATCGGCAAGGAATTCTTGCAAAATCGGACGATTCGTCACGATGCAATTTAAGATTGCCATAATGGATTGCAGGCTCGGTGCTCCCGGGCCACAACAATGCCTAGGAATCAGGCAGCTTGCTTGCGTAATAGGATGTTTCAGGAAGTCGAGTTGATGGACCAAGGGGCGCATCCGAAATCCATTGCTCGAATCGATCATTCCATGGGATCAAGCAAGAGCAAGAGCGAGGTGTCGCTCGGTTCGATTTGGATTGGCGCCTATTCCAGCACCGATGGGCTTGCCATCGGGATGGATTGGCTCATCAAGGGATGAGCTTTGAGATGGTTGTGTAGGCATAGGTCATGCCTACAGCGACTCCTGGCCGATGGGCCAGGAGTCAGCGATTGATAACGAAGCCTAGGGCTTATTTGGAAGCTGGCAATTCTTTGATTTCAATGTTGCGGTAACGCACTTCGGCGCCTTCAACTTGGAATAGGATTTTGCCTGATTTCAAAGGGATCCAATCTTCGCCGTTGCTATCCAATTCACGGATGTCGCTGCCGCGATTGTTGACCACTCCATTGACGATGTGAGTAAATTCATCGGAACCTCGGACGATGATTTCGACTGTGTTCCAGCCTTCTTTTTCCTCGGTGGTGCTTTTGACGATCCGAGTGACGCCCTTGCTTCCCTGAGTCAGGGGAACGCCTCCATCTTTCGCTTCCATGAATTGGGGGCTGGAGCCTTTGCGTTTGGGGTCGACCGTGGTGGTGACCTGGGTGCCATAGACGGTGAAAATATCGCCCGTGTCCTTTTCTTGGACCTGGCATTCTACGCCTCGTGGCCAAACCTTATTGGGGCCAACCATGTGGAAAATGACCCCCGAATCACGGACGACATTGGTTCGTGGAGCGAACTTCTTTTCTCCCCAACGGTATTCAAATCGAAGGTGGTAATGTGAGTATTCTTTTTGCGTCACAAAGTAACCAAACGGAGCCTCCGCTCCCTGTTCGGTATCCTTGTAAATATGAATCTCACCATTTTGGACCGAAACGATGTTTTGGGGGTCATCATTGAGTCGGTCTGGTCCATACCTTCCTAGAAAGGTGTCGAAGCCGTCGAGATTTTTGCCGTTGAATAGGGACGTCCACTCCGAGGACGACTTGGCCGTTTCGGCTTGAGCGACGGAAGCATTGACGACGGTCAACGCAGATAGGAAGAAACAGAGAGTTGCAATTTTCATGGAACGTGATTCCTTGGGTATCGTGAAATGCGAAGTTGTAAAGTACTGAAACGAGGAGGGAAGGCGACCGCGTAGGACGCCACAGGGTTGAGGGAGGGGATGGGGTGAGGGGGGACGATGGAGAATTGAGGGGGGACGATGGAGGCTCCGGCCCGCCACTCCACAGTCTCCGTTACGAGACGCAGAGCTGCATTGCCCACGCTCCACGGTCATTTAGGACCGTGGTGCGAACGGATGGAGGATCCGTTCGATGCCCGCCTGTGAACACACTAGCCGATGCGAGGGCAAGTATATACGTATATACGGAGCTGAGGATTACGGAGCTGAGGATTACGGAGCTGAGGATTACGGAGCTGAGGATTACGGAGCTGAGGATTACGGAGCTGAGGATTACGGAGCTGAGGATTCGGGGGTGGCCCACAGCAAGTTGAGTGATTCGATGGTTTGCTCGACCAACACTTGTCCGCCTTCGGGGCCGACCTCGTTGCTTTCCACGATCGCGCTGTAACCGCCTCCGCGTGCGGCTCGCTCGCTGGGCAGGTAAGTGCCGGAACCGGCCAATTGAATAACGAAGGTTTGCAGCGCAGGGCTCCGTGCTTTCATTTGGATTCCATAGTCGGTGTAGAGCTCGAAATCGTTTGTGGCGATGGCGATGTCGCCCAAGCGAATGGTGTGCAGTTCCATTTTGTAAGGCTTCGATTCGCCAGCCTGTTGGCGCTCAAATCGATCCACCGCTTCTTGGTGCCATAGCATGCGTCGTTTCTGTTTGGGATCGGTGGATAGATCGCTGACTTTCGCTTGCAGCGCAAAGGCTTCTTCTCGAGTGACAATGCGTTCGGGCAATTCGATCGTCTTTACTTTGTGAACCAGCGGCACATCGGCGTGCCGCTCTTGGCTGGCGCCGGCGTAGGCCTCTTCCCAGCCAGCGACAATGCGTTGGGACAGCTCTTCGAGCCGTGTCAGTCCACGCAGTTTTCGCATCCGTTCTTCCGCCGGCTTGCTGTACATCAAGTGAGGCGATTGGTCGCCTGCGGCGCCGGTCCAAGCGAGGACGTGTAGATCCTTGCCGTACTTCTCTCGCAACGCTTCACGAACCGGGTGCCAAAAGTCGGCATTGACCGCCATGCCCGACTCGACTTCTTGCGATGGACAGGCGACGTTGATCGCGGTGGCGATTAGGTTTTCTTGGTCATCCCAAAAACAAAGGACTTCAACTCCGTGGTCTTCGTAGCCTTCGATGCCGCGGAAGTTTGGATTGTTAGTGTTACCGTACATCGCCGCGGTTCCGTTGGCGTAGGTGGTACGCCGATTCTGAGCCACCACGGCGTGACCGAGTCCCCAGCCGACGTTGCCAGCGCGTCGCGTTTGCCATGCATTGACCGCGGCGTCCGCGACACGATCGGCCAAAAACTCGATGTATTCCTTCGGTTGCATAATGCCTTCGGTGGGCAATTCGTAAAGACCTTCTCGCGTGACGGGAGCGGTGTGCGTGTGGGTGGCATTCATTACCAACTTGCTGGCGTCAAAGTCGGGCAGTCGATCTTTGAGCCGTTGACGGACCTTCTCGGGAATCCCTTTGTTAATCAAGACCAAATCGCACGATACCATGATCGCTTGGTCGAGCACTTTGTCGCCCTCACGCGATTCCAGGGCGAGTGCGGTCGCCATCGCAGCGCTCTCGACCGTGCGGGCAATCCGTGTGGCAAATTGGCCTGAAATCGCAACGGGCTCATCGGGCGTGATGCTGATCGTCGCTCCGCCGATGTGCAGCTCGGATGCCGTCAGTGGACGTGCCGGCGAGGTCATAAGGACAACGGCACTAACGATGGCAAAGCAGGAGCACCATCGTGGTATACAGTGAGGCAAGGTGTTCTCTCCGAGGTAGGGAAGCGGTCCGATTCCGAACGCGTTGGATGCAGATGCAACCGCAGTCGATTAAGTGCAAGGCGGGATTCACAAGCGATGCGTTTGGACCCCTTGGTTTCTTTGAGGTCGAGACGCGTCGTGGTGAAGGGGTTAGGGACGCTCACTTGTCCAGTGAGGGGCGTGAACAGGACTTGGCAACGCTGGCGCAACGAGTGACGGTTTAACCGTAATTGATCCGGCGTTTGGAGCGCGAGCAAAAGCTCACGCTAAGTATAGTCCAAATTCAAACGGCGATTGGGTTTGCTTAATCAGCTAGGTCGAACGTGAAATCGTTCTCTCCGCCCTCGGTCACGTCGGCGGTCAAGTCGGACGACTTTGCCGTTTTGTATTTGACCGGCAGCGATTCCTTGATGGAAATCGTGGGTTCCTTGCCATTCTTTTCCATGTAGGCGATCGATTCTTCGTGCGACAGGGCGCCCACGACTTCGGATTTCGAGATCAGGACTTTGTATTTCCCCGGCATTGCCCCATCGTTGGGTTGCAGTGTCGTCATCTCGAAGTGGCCGTTCTCGTCGGTAAAACCACTCGATGCACGCCCCGATCCATCGGGCGCAAATGTCACGGTCGCTCCGGCGACCGGTTGGCCTTGGTAATTCACCGTACCTTTTGTCGGCACGACACCATCGACGCTGGCAGGGCTGTTACAGCCAAGGAAAAAGCTGGCTTGGGCAAGCACCAGCAAACAGACTAAATTTCTCATTGAAAATCAAATCCTCAAATCACGTTTTTAAACGGGGGTAAACGAGAGCCGGAGCGAGTTTGTGTGATCGCTCCGGCTTTAAAAAATGGATGGCGTTATGCTCGCGATTGCAATCGGAGATTAGGGCAGCTCGACGCTCTCGCTGCCTTCCTTGGAACCTAGGGCACCCCACACGCCGTAGGGCGACGGGCCCTGCAAAACGCTGGGACTCGAAAGGTCTCCGGTGTCGATCGAATCGGTAATGAACGAGACCGATCCGTCACACTTTAGTACCGTGATGCCGCCAGGATGGTAGCTGCTAGGCGTCGCAAGCATGCGGTGAGCTGAATCGGTGATGTGGGCACAACTGGGACCGTTTGGTGGCAAGATGGTGTTCATCGCCGTCCATCCGGTGAATCCATAGGACCAAGCGTTGCCTCCGGTGCCTCGGGCCGTGAACGTCGATTTGTACAGGCCATTGGGGCCCACTGTTGCTAGACAAGCGATTGGATTGTTCGCTGTCGGAGAGGAGGCAACCGAAGGGTGAGACACGACAAATCCACCTTTGACTTTCGATCCATCTCCGATACCGCGTTCGCCCATGGCAATCGTGTTGCTCAATCCATCGACGATCGCAGAAAAGTTGAAGGCTCTCATTCGCCCAAATGGACTGCGAGTGGCCGTGTCGCCGTAGAAGGGTGTCCAGTCGCCCAGGCTAAAGCAATAGCTGTTGCGGCCAAGGTCGGTGCTTTGTTTGCTGCTCGATCGGGGATCCGAAGGACAGACCAAACCAGGAATCTGTGCGTACCACGGTGTATAGCCACTACTGACCGGGTATCTGTCATAGGGCGGGTAGGTCGTTCCGTTGATCGTGGTGGTCGAGGTGATTTGATCATACAACGCCTGTTGCTCAACAAAAGGCAACAGCGCAATGAATCCACCGTAATGAGAGTTGTTGTGGCTTGCGTAAGCCCAGAAGGGCAACGAATCGTTGGTGTCGTGATAGTTGTGCAGCGCTAGGCCCAACTGCTTCATGTTATTGCTGCACGACATTCTGCGGGCCGCTTCACGGGCGGCTTGTACCGCTGGTAACAGCAATCCGACCAAGACTCCGATGATGGCGATCACCACCAATAATTCAACGAGCGTAAAACCCGTTCTCGAACGACGACTCATAATATCTTTCTCCAGACGAGGTAGCGAAAAGAAACGGACAATAATGGAATGCTGAGAATCGATTTAATGTGGTGAACATTGCCGGAAATTCGACAGTGTTTACCGCGATATTTTGAGAGGTAGAGAGGGGGAGTAAGAGCACAAGCAGGGATGGGATGCAAGAGCCTCTGCAGGGGTGCAAAATTGCAATGTAATGGTTCCAGTGCCAACATGCAACAAATTGTACACAATAATCATGTCGGTTTAGTGGAGGGCTGTGGTTCGCTATCGGGTATGTGGGGTAGCGAATGCTCCGTTAGTGAATCGCGGTCCTGTTCAACAGAAGGGGGGCGTGATGAGAGCGTTGTCTTCATCACTGAGATTCAAGTTCTTCCGTCGCGCTCACGTCGGCAGCGATTCGAGAACCACGCTCGATTTTTTGAGGAAGCAAGCGCGGTTCCTGAGGCCATGCGCCAGCGCGAGCACTCATCCGATCCCCATTCCTCAAATCTCGCTTTTGAAATGAGGGGAACAAGAGCCGCAGCGAGGTGGTGTGGTCACTCCGGCTGTAACGAAATTGATGGCCTGAGGTGGCGTTGTCACCCCATTGCAGTCGCGTGACCGCGATCAGCAATTACGGCAGCTCGACGGTCTCGCTGCCGTCCTTGGTGCCAAGCGCACCCCACACACCGTAGGGCGACGGGCCTTGTGCAACGCTGCCACTGGAAAGGTTGCCGGTGTCGATCGAATCGGTAATAAACGAGACCGATCCGTCACACTTCAATGCCATGACTCCGCCGGGATGGTAGCTGCTAGCCGTGGCGAACGAGCGGTTGCCCCAGTCGTTTGTGAGCCCACAACTGGGGCCGTTTGGAGGCAGGATCGTGTTGACCATGGTCTCTCCAACAAACCCATGCGACCATGCGATGCCTGCGGAGCTTTTGACCGAAAAAGTCGATTTGTACATGCCGTTTGCCCCCAGCGTTGCAAGGCAAGCAATCGGATTATTTGCATCCGGAGTGGCGCCAACCGAAGGGTGGGTTAAGGCAACTCCACCCTTGACCCTGCCTCCGCTGACCACCGTTCCGTCTCCCATGCCGCGTTCGGCCATCGCAATCGTGTTGCTCAATCCGTCGAGGATCGCGGAGAAGTTAAAGGCCTTCAGTCGCGCAAAAGGACCGCGAGTGTTACTGTCGCTCCAGAACGGTGTCCAGTCGCCTACGCTAAAGTTGTAGCTATTTCTACCTCGATCGGAGGCTTGCTTGTTGCCGGCTCTTGGGTCGGAGGGACAAACGAGTCCTGGGATCTGAGTGAAATACGGCGTATAGCCAGTCCTCGCGCTATCGGGATACAAGTCGTAGGGCTGGTAGGTTACCCCATTGATCGTGGTCGTCGTGGTGATTTGATCATACAACGCCTGTTGCTCAACAAAGGGCAAGATCGCGATGAAGCCACTGTAATGGGCATGGCCATGGCTGCCATGGGACCAGAAGGGCAACGAGTTGTTTGTGTCGTGATAATTGTGCAGCGCCAGCCCCAGTTGTTTCATGTTGTTGCTGCACGACATTCGTCGGGCCG
Organism: Novipirellula galeiformis; assembly: GCF_007860095.1. Taxonomy (NCBI): domain Bacteria; kingdom Pseudomonadati; phylum Planctomycetota; class Planctomycetia; order Pirellulales; family Pirellulaceae; genus Novipirellula; species Novipirellula galeiformis. Next base: position 347,624 of record NZ_SJPT01000008.1, read on the forward strand.
CTTCGCGGGCAGCCTGTACCGCCGGTAAGAGCAACCCCACAAGCACTCCGATGATGGCGATCACAACTAACAATTCAACGAGGGTAAAACCCATTTTTGAACGACGACTCATGAGAACTTTCTCCGGGCTGGGTAGCAAAAGAAATGAACATATGGAAAGCGGATGGTGGATTGACGGCGGTGAAGTTCGTCGAAGCGTCGACGATGTTCCCGCGGTCTTCTGAAGGTTTGTGGGGGGTAGGTGGAGGGCGTCCAGGAGGCTGGCGGGTTAGTTCTCTCTGGGGGGGCGAGGTTGCAGTGTAGTGGCTCCGATTCCGAGATGCAACGAATTGCGATCAATAATCCTTCTGACCTAACGGAGGGTCGTGTACCGCTCTCGTTTTTCTTGGGGTGCAGGTGTTCCGCTAGCGGATCGCAAACCCGATTGAAAGAAAGGGGGGCCGGTGGTGGTGGTGATTAGAGTCCTGTCTTCATCACTGAAGTCCAGGCTTTTGGGGCACGTTCGCGCTAGCGAAGAGACGAACGCCCAGTAGAGAGACGAACGCCCAGTAGAGAGTCGGGCGCCCAGTAGAGAGTCGAAGACCCAAGGAGAGTCAAAAGCCCAGCGAGAGTCGTTGGGGAAGCAAGAGCGATTCGTCGCGGTCGGCGCTAACGCGAGCGCTTATCCGGGGTCGTTGCTCGACTCGCTGTTTTGAAGGGGGAAAAGAAAAGCCGGAGCGAGGTGTGAGGTCGCTCCGGCTTCAATGAAAATGGGGGGGCCAAGGTGGCGCTATCGCGCACCGGCAATGGGGGATCGCGATCGGCGATTACGGAAGGGTCACGACCTCGCTGCCGTCCTTGGAACCTAAAGCACCCCAAATGCCGTAGGGCGACGGGCCTTGTGCAACGCTGGGGCTTGATAGGTCTCCGGTGTCGATCGAATCGGTGATGAAAGTAACCGATCCGTCACACTTCAAAGCCATGACTCCGCCGGGATGGTAGCTGCTAGCCGTCGTAAGTATACGCATGCCAAAATCGCTTTCGCGGTTACAACTTGGGCCGTTTGGAGGCAAGATGGTGTTGATCGAGGTCACCCCGGTGCTCCCATTTCTCCAAGCGATGCCGCCTGGGCCTCGGGTCTGGAAAGTCGTTTTGTACATGCCGCTTGTGCCTACCGTTGCGAGGCAGGTAATCGGATTGTTCGCTGTGGGAGAGGAGCCAACGGACGTGTGAGATACGACAAACCTACCTTTAATCCTGCCTCCTGAGATCGTCGACGTCGAGTCTCCGATACCGCGTTCGCCCATGGCAATCGTGTTGCTCAGTCCGTCGAGGATCGCGGAAAAGTTAAAGGCCTTCCTTCTCGCAAAAGGACCGCGAGTGGATGTATCGTGGCGGTCGGGTGTCCAGTCGCCCAGGCTAAAGCAATAGCTGTTGCGGCCCTGGTCTGCGCCTTGGTTGTTGCCGCTTCCTGGATCGGAGGGACAGACATAACCAGGGATGTGCGTGTACCACGGCGTATAGTCAGAATCAAAGGTGTATATGCCATAGGGCGGGTAAGTCACCCCATTGATCGTGGTGGCCGAGGTGATCTGGTCATACAACGCCTGTTGCTCAATGAAGGGCAAGATCGCGATGAAACTGCTGTAAACGATATTGTCAGGACTTTGGTAAGACCAGAAAGGCAACGAGTTATGGGTGTCGTGATAATTATGCAGCGCTAGGCCCAACTGCTTCATGTTGTTGCTGCACGACATTCTGCGGGCCGCTTCGCGGGCGGCTTGTACCGCTGGTAACAGCAAACCGACCAGCACTCCGATGATGGCGATCACCACCAATAATTCAACGAGCGTAAAACCCGTTTTTGAACGATGACTCATGAGATCTTTCTCCTAATAAGAAACAGCAAGAAGCAAATGCCTATCGATACCGTCGAAAAATGCGAAGGCATTCAGCGTTTGATTGAGATCGCGAGCGCGGAAGAGGGCACTCGTCTTGGCGGGGCTGGTCTGGGGTGGGGTGGGGTATTAGTTCTGTGTACTTAGGGGCCAGTGTAGTAAATGTCGATTGAGGATCAAGAAGTAATAAAGTACCGCACCGTGCTCGGTGTCTAATGGTGCTTATCGTCACGCTAGCGGTGATCGGTGCTGCTGTATAGTACCGCTAAGCGGCGAGCGGAATCGCGGCGAACGGTGCGGCGAACGGTGCCACCCATAGGACGAACGAGCTAACCAACCGGCAAACGGTGCCAACTCGAGGGGCGAACGGTGCCACCCATCAAAAAAAGGGGCGAACGGTGCCACCCACCAAGGGGCTTCACCAAGGGGCTTCACCAAGGGGCTTCACCAAGGGGCTGCCTGGCGGCTAACTACTTTGGTGAGGACACGATGTTTGAGGCGTCGTTCAATTTGAGAGGAGCCCTGGCATGCTTCGCTCTGAGCGCGATGACGGAGCGATGCGTCAATCAGCCGGTAAACGCAATCAGCCGAAGAACGCTAACGTCCGGTAGTGGTTAACCGTGAGCCAGTGTTCTTCGGCTGATCAAACCGAAAATGGAGTGCTTATCCCCAAGCGGATCTGCCGAGCAGATGCGATTACTTGAGCTTCAAATCGAAGCTCAAGTTGTCGGCGCCGTCCGCGGCAATCGTAACCGTTTCGGGGGAAGTGCTTGGGTCAGTATAGCGCTGCGGGATTTGGTTGACCGCACCGGAATCGGCCGGCGTCTGGCCCTCCGGGATCGGAGAACCATCGGGCAGTGTCCACCGTTCAAACAGCGCAGTGTATTGTCCCACTGGCGCTCCGCTCTCGGTCTCAGACACCTTGAGCGTGAACTTACCCTCGGCATCGCTTTTGCCATACGGAAAGTGCTGCTTGCCCTCACCGGATTGCCGCAGCAAGGTCACGGTGATGCCCTCGGTCGGCTTACCTGCGACCGTGACGGTTCCCGAAACAGGCACCAATTCAACATCGGTACCTCTACTGCATCCCGTCAAAGCGACGGTGAACGCCGCCAGCGCGAGGGAGCTTAAACAGAAAAACTTTGACATGAAAAATCGATGGAGGGTAGTTGAGTGAGAGGGGAAATGAATCGCCAACGAGAGCGGCGGTGTTGGAAGGATGAGCTCAATACTCCGGAATGACCTGGCCATCGGAGATGTAGGTCAGCCGTTGTAGCGTGGTTAGATCGATCGAATCGGTTAGAAAGTGAACCGAACCATCGCCAAAGGTAAACTGCGCGCCTCCGGTGTGCAGGCTGCCCGACGTCATGTACGTCCCCAGTCGGTAGGGAACCAGCGGATTGGTTGAGTATCTTCGGTAATTGATCCCGTATGTGTAGGCCGGATCCACTCCGTTGCCGACCCACTTGGCATAGCCCCAGGTTGGTGCCACGCCATCCCAGACGTTTCGAATCGTCTCGGCAATCGCGATCGAATTGCTGGTGCCGTCCAAGACGTCTCGCATTCGTGACTGATCATCCATCCCGAACATGCGGCGGGTTGACTGAGTCGTGCCGCTCCAGACGTTACTGATGGAACTGAGTCTCGTCGCACTGAAATCGTAATTGGTGTAGGCACCTTGCAGCGTCGTTGCGCTCGAAATGCGGTACGCGTCGTGGGTCGAGGTGGAATTAGTGGGGTTGGGGTCTGACGGGCAGAGGAAAGCGGGCACGACGGTGCTGACGACAACGTCGTTTGCATTGCCCGCCGCACCAGGCTGAGGGCCACTAATGGTATTACCAGCACCGCCATAGGTGCAGCCGCTCGCCGCCAGACTGAAGTCAAATGCATCGTAGAGCGCAGCCTGTTCGATGAATGGCAACAGCATCGTCCAACCGCGATGATTGCGAGCTTTTAGCGGACCTGGGACAGCCGTTCCCGATGCCATCGAGCCAGAAGCGGACACTGACGGCGGAAACTTTTGGTGCGTGTCGTGGTAGTTATGTAACGCCAACCCCAGTTGTTTCATGTTGTTGCTGCATGACATTCGGCGGGCCGCTTCACGGGCGGCCTGTACCGCCGGCAAGAGCAATCCGACCAGCACTCCGATGATGGCGATCACCACCAATAATTCAACGAGTGTAAAGCCTTTTTCTGAACGACGGCGCATGAAAACTTTCTCCAGGATAGGTAGCAAAAAAATGAACAATGAGGGAAATCTAATATCGAATATCTACGGTGAAGCTCGTCACAAAGCTGAAACAGCAAGCGTTCTGAGAAACACTGAACATCGAAGGGCGAACGCGGTGCGTTCGGTCTGTCGTTGGTTGCAATTGAGTGGGGTGAAATTCGAGAAGTAGCAAGCGATCTTTTGAATCACAAGGAGCTAGCGACGGTGTGTGTCTCGCTGCAATGGAGGCGTGCGGGACGGGTTCTCGTTTATGGCTGTGGTCCAATCCCAAGGAGGGAGACTTTCAGCGGTGATGAGCACCTTGTCTTCAGCACTTAGCGTCCAAGGTTTTCTGTCACGTTCACGTCGACAGTGATTCGAGAACCAAGCTGAAGTCGTTCAGAAAGCAAGAACTGTTCCCAATCGCATGCGCAACGCGAGCACTTATCTCGAATCTCATGCTGTGTTTCGAACGCGAGCCGGTAAGGATGGGGTTTTGGCCGCTAGCGTTCGTTTGCGGTGGGTGGAGGTGCGATGGATCGGCAACGAATTTTTGCAAAATCGAGCGATTCATGACGATCCATTCCAAGGTTGCTGCAACGGATAGCAGTTGCGGTGCCCCCTAACAACGAGAATGCTTAGGAATTAGGCAGCTGACTAGCAGGGAACGACGTTTCAGAAAGTTGGTTTGATGGACCAACGAATGCAGCCGAAATCGATTGCGCGAATCCATTAATCAAGGGGACCAAGCAAACGCGAGAGCGAGGTCATGGCGTCGCTCCGGTTCGATTAAATTCGGTACCCATCTAGGGCACCGATGGCCGGTAAACACAATCAGCCGAAACAGGGGGAGCTTATCCCCAAATGGAGTTGCCGATTAGATGCGATTACTGAAGCTTCAAGTCGAAGCTCAAGTTGTCGGTGCCGCCCGCAGGAACGGTGACCGATTCGGGGGAAGTGCCGGGGTCACTGTAAGTTTGGGGGAGTTGGTTGACCGCACCAACATTCGCTGGCATCTGGCCCTCCGGGACCGGGGAGCCGTCAGGCAGCGTCCATCGTTCAAACAGCACCGCGTATTGGCCCACAGGCGCACCGCTCACCGACTGCGACACCTTGACGGTGAACTTACCCTCGGCGTCGGTTTGACCCTGCGGTATGAGTCGTTTCCCTTCACCGGAATGTCGAAATAAGGTCACGGTGATGCCCTCGGTCGGCTTGCCCGCGATGGTAACCGTTCCAGAAACAGGCACCAATCCAATCGTCTCTCCGCTGCATCCCGCAAAGGAGACGATGATGAAAGCCGTCAGTCCGAGCGAGCCAAGGCAAAAGAACTTCGACATGAAAGCCTCATGGGTTAAGGGAGGAGAAGGGGAAGGATTTCGCACACTCCAAGGTGCCGCGTTTACTGGTTCCCAGACGCGAGCCAAGGAACCAGAACGAAACGCAAATCAACCCGTGGAAGGTAACCACAGAAAACGAGCGAGATTGCCTTGAATCAGCTCAGAACTCCGGGACGACCTGGCCATCGGAGATATAGGCGAGTCGCTGTTGCGTGACGAGATCGATCGAATCGGTCAGGAAGTGAACCGAGCCGTCGCCAAAGGTAAACTGGGCTCCTGCGGGATGCAGGCTGCCCGGCGTCGACCAGTCGGCTAGCTTATAGGGAACCGGCGGGGTGGTAGACCAGAGGTTGTCATTGATGCCTTGATAGTAAGCCGCATCGACTCCCTGGCCGACCCACTTGGAATAGCCCCAGGTGGTTCCCGTGCCATTGACGACGTTTCGAATCGTCTCACAAATTGCGATCGAATTGCTGGTGCCGTCTAAGATGTCCCGCATCCGGGATTGATCCATGTGTCCGAACATGCGGCGGGTTGATTGAGCCGTGCCGCTCCAGGTGTTGGCACTGTTGTACGTTCTCTCCGCGTTGAAATCGTAATTCGTGAAGGCGCCTAGTAACGTCGTCGTTCCGGGCGAAATGGAGTAATGAACACTACTGTTGGACGAGTAGTGGGTCGGATTGGGGTCCGAAGGGCAGAGGAAAGCGGGAATGGAGGTACTCACGACAACGTCGTTGGCATTGCCAGCCTCGCCTGGCTTGGGACCACCAAGGGTGTTCGTCGAACTGACTGTGCAGCTACTCGACGCCAGACTGAAGTCAAATGCTTCGTAGAGCGCAGCCTGCTCGATGAATGGCAACAACATCTGCCAACCGCGATGATTGCGAACGTTGCCCACACCTGGCTTGGCCGATCCCGATTCAATCGGGCCACTGGCAACCACCGAGGGTGGAAACTTTTGGTGCGTGTCGTGGTAGTTATGGAGCGCCAAACCCAGCTGTTTCATGTTGTTGCTGCACGACATTCGGCGGGCTGCTTCGCGGGCGGCCTGTACCGCTGGTAACAGCAATCCGACCAAGACTCCGATGATGGCGATCACCACCAATAATTCAACGAGCGTAAAGCCCATTTTTGAACGACGACTCATGAGATCTTTCTCTGAAGTAAGAAAAATGGAAAAAAGCGAACGGGTATGAAAGCCCTCGGATAGCCGAAAGATTGGGGCCTTTGGTTGAGGTCGTGAGTGTGAAAAAAAACACTCGAGCTGGGTGGGGCTTTGGTTTAGCTCTGTAGGTGCAGGAGTGCAATGTAGTGGGGCGGGAATCAAGAAGCAACAAAAGACAGCATCATTTTCGAGACCCAATGGTGATTTGTAGCACCCTAGGGTGATCTCATGCCGCCTAAGTTCCCGTACCCTTCGGATGCAGCTCTGCAATCGAGCGTGGACGAAAAGGGGAGCGATAAGCCGGTCGGCACCCGCAGCGTGCAGGCGGTCTAGAGCATTTTGACAAACGTCGTGGGGTTGAATCTGTAGCTACGTTCGCCAGAACGTGGGCCAACGTCTAGGACGAATCGACGCATGACGCCACCCACCAAGACGTCTAGCATCTTTGGTGAGAGCGTGATCTTTGCATTGTCGATCCCATGCCAACGGAGTCCATGCATGCTTCGCCCTCAACGCATCGAAGCAGTGATGCATCAATCAGCTGGCAAAACCTAAACCGGTAAACACAATCAGCCGAAGAACGCTAACGTCCGGTAGTGGTTAACCGTGAGCCAGTGTTCTTCGGCTGATCAAACCGAAAATGGAGTGCTTATCCCCAAGCGGATCTGCCGAGCCGATGCGATTACTTGAGCTTCAAATCGAAGCTCAAGTTGTCGGCGCCGTCCGCCGCAATCGTAACCGTTTCGGGGGAAGTGCTTGGGTCAGTGTAGCGCTGTGGGATTTGGTTGACCGCACCGGAATCGGCCGGCGTCTGGCCCTCCGGGATCGGAGAACCATCGGGCAGTGTCCACCGTTCAAACAGCGCAGTGTATTGTCCTACTGGCGCTCCGCTCTCGGTCTCAGAGACCTTGAGCGTGAACTTACCCTCGGCATCGCTTTTGCCATACGGAAAGTGCTGCTTGCCCTCACCGGATTGCCGCAGCAAGGTCACGGTGATGCCCTCGGTCGGCTTACCTGCGACCGTGACGGTTCCCGAAACAGGCACCAATTCAACATCGGTACCTCCACTGCATCCCGTCAAAGCGACGGTGAACGCCGCCAGCGCGAGGGAGCCTAAACAGAAAAACTTTGACATGAAAAATCGATGGAGGGTAGTTGAGTGAGAGGGGAAATGAATCGCCAACGAGAGCGGCGGTCTTGAAAGGATGAACTTAATACTCCGGGATGACCTGGCCATCGGAGATGTAAGTCAGCCGTTGTAGCGTGGTTAGATCGATCGAATCGGTTAGAAAGTGAACCGAACCATCGCCAAAGGTAAACTGCGCGCCTCCGGTGTGCAGGCTGCCCGACGTCTCATACGACCCTAGCTTGTAGGGAAGCAGCGGATTGGTTGAGTATCTTAGGTAGTTGATCCCGTACGTGTAGCTCGGATCCACTCCGTTGCCGACCCACTTGGCATAGCCCCAGGTTTGAGGGATGCCATCCCATTGGTTTCGAATCGTTTCGGCAATCGCGATCGAATTGCTTGTGCCGTCCAAGACGTCTCGCATCTTGGATTGACTATCCATTCCAAACATGCGGCGGGTTGACTGAGCAGTGCCGCTCCACACATCGCTGGAGGCAAGTACTCTTGCACTACTGAAATCGTAATTTGTGTAGGCACCTTGCAGCGTTGTTGCGCTCGAAATGCGATACGCAGCGTGAGTCGAGGTGGTGTTAGTTGGGTTGGGGTCCGACGGGCACAGGAAAGCGGGCACGACGGTGCTGACGACAATGTGGTTAGCATTGCCAGCCGCGCCAGGCTCAGGACCACTAATGGAATTAGAATTAGCTGGAGAGCTATAGGTGCAGCCGCTCGCCGCCAGACTGAAGTCAAATGCTTCGTAAAGCGCAGCCTGTTCGATGAATGGCAACAGCATCGTCCAACCGCGATGATTGCGAGCTTTTAGCGGGCCTGGGACTGCCGTTCCCGATGCCATCGATCCAGAAGCGGACACTGACGGCGGAAACTTTTGGTGCGTATCGTGGTAGTTATGTAGCGCCAACCCCAACTGTTTCATGTTGTTGCTGCACGACATTCGGCGGGCTGCTTCACGGGCGGCCTGTACCGCCGGCAACAGCAACCCGACCAAGACTCCGATGATGGCGATCACCACCAATAATTCAACGAGCGTAAAGCCCATTTTCGAACGACGACTCATGAGATCTTTCTCTAAATGAGGTAACTGAAAGAAAGGAAATGAACACTTATGGAAACCGTCAGAAATCCGAAGGTATTTAGCGTTTGATTGAGATCGCCAGTGCGGAAGAGGGCACTGGCAGAGAAGAAGGGAGGAGGGGGGCAGTATGGCTCTGTGGCGCCAGAGAGGCGATGATAGAGAGTGGGTAGTCAAAAAGCAATAAATTTCCCTGCAAATTTTAGATTTGACTGCGGGAAACGGCACATTGAGGTGAAGGACGAGCGGCGAATGGTGAATGGTGAATAACGCCACCTGCCAAGCGTCTAGCATCTTTGGTGAGAGCGTGATCTTTGCATTGTCGATCCCTCGACAACGGAGTCCATGCATGCTTCGCCCTCAACGCATCGAAGCAGTGATGCATCAATCAGCTGGCAAAACCTAAACCGGTAAACACAATCAGCCGAAGAACGCTAACGTCCGGCAGTGGTTAACCGTGAGCCAGTGTTCTTCGGCTGATCAAACCGAAAATGGAGTGCTTATCCCCAAGCGGATCTACCGAGTAGGTGCGATTATTTGAGCTTCAGGTCGAAGCTCAAGTTGTCGGCGCCGTCCGCCGCAATCGTAACCGTTTCGGGGGAAGTGCTCGGGTCAGTGTAGCGCTGCGGGATTTGGTTGACCGCACCGGAATCGGCCGGCGTCTGGCCCTCCGGGATCGGAGAACCATCGGGCAGTGTCCACCGTTCAAACAGCACCGCGTATTGACCCACAGGCGCGCCGCTCTCGGTTGGCGACACTTTGGTGGTGAACTTTCCCTCGGCGTCGGTTTGACCCTGCGGTATAAGTCGTTTCCCCTCTCCGGATTGTCGAAATAAGGTCACGGTGATGCCCTCGGTCGGCTTGCCATCGACGGTGACGGTGCCCGAAACAGGCACCAATTCAACATCGGTGCCTCCGCTGCACCCGGCAAAAGAGACGATGAAAGCCGCCAGCGTGAGCGAGCCTAAACAGATGAACTTTGGCATGAAAAACTGATGGGGTTGAGTTGAGTGAGAGGGGATGAATCGCCAACGAAAACGACGGCTTTGGATAACGGAGCTCAATACTCCGGGACAACCTGTCCGTCGGCGATGTAGTCGAGTCGGCGGAGCGTGACGATGTCGATCGAATCGGTCAGAAAGTGAACCGAACCATCGCCAAAGGTATATTGAGCACCTCCGGGATGCAGACTGCCCGACGTCATGTACGTCGCTAATCTGTAAGGGAGTAGCGGAGTGCTTGCGTCTGTTTTGTGATTGATTCCGAAGTAAGACACACTCACTCCGTGGCCGACCCACTTGTTGTAGCCCCAGGTTGCCGATTCGCCATTTCTAGTATTTCGAAGCGTCTCCGCAATCGCGATTGAATTGCTGGTGCCATCTAAGACGTCTCGCATTCGGGATTGATCATTCATCCCGAACATACTTCGGGTGCTCAGCGATAGGTCGCTCCATTTGCCGGTAGAGCTGTAGAAATAGTTAACGCTGAAGTCGTAATTCGTGAAGGCGCCTTGCCGCGTCGTCGTCCCGTCCGAGATGGAGTACGCTGAGTGGCCTGCTGTGTAGTGGGTCGGATTGGGGTCCGACGGGCACAGGAAAGCGGGAACCGAGGTGCTCACGGCAATGTCGTTGGCATTGCCAGCCTCACCAGGCTTGGGACCATCGATGGTATTACCACCACCACCATAAACACAGCCGCTCGATGCCACGCTGAAGTCAAATGACTCGTAGAGCGCTGCTTGCTCGATGAATGGCAACAACATCGTCCAACCGCGATGGTTACGAGTTTGCCCGAGAGCTGGTTTGGCCGTTCCCCCGGTCATCGATCCACTTGCGACCCCCGAAGGCGGAAACTTTTGGTGCGTGTCGTGGTAATTGTGCAGTGCCAGTCCCAGCTGTTTCATGTTGTTGCTGCACGACATTCGGCGGGCTGCTTCACGGGCGGCTTGTACCGCCGGCAACAGCAATCCGACCAAGACTCCGATGATGGCGATCACCACTAATAATTCAACGAGTGTAAAACCCGTTTTCGAACGACGACTCATGAGATCTTTCTCCGAATGAGGTAATAGAAAAAAAGAAAAAGCGAGCAGGTATGGAAACCGTCGGAAAACCGAAAAAATCAGGCGTCTTGATTAAGAGCGGTGAGCGTAGGGATTGGAGGGGGTGGTTGGTTAGTTCTTCAGGTGTAGGGTGGCGATTTTAAGGGATCGCGGATCCAGAAGCAACAAATTACGGCACAATTCCGAGGCAATCATGGTGCTTGGTGCCACACGATGGCGGTTAGATGAGGTTTGGATTTCCGTAGTTAGTCTTTGCTTTTGCCGATCGAGGCGGTGGCAGAGGGACGCCAAGTCGGTTGAAAACCGCAGGGGACGGGCGGTCCAGAGCAATTTGAAAAACGACGTGGGATTCAGACGTGGGATTCAAGTGGTAGCTGCGTTCGCCAGCGCGTACGCCACCGCGAACACGACGGTAGCGACATCAGAAATGAAAATGCTCTAATGCCGCTGGCGAAACGTCGATTCGAGGTATCGGTCGGTTGCGGTCCATGTCGTTCAGCGTGTCATTTTTGCGGCAGTTTTACCGAGACGAGCCGGCCTCGGGCGTTGCGAGCATAGACGTGACCATCAAGCAGCACCGGGACGGTCCAGCAGCGACCTTGGAGGATTTCGGCTCGCGCGAGTTCTCGATAGGCGTCGCCCGTTGCCTCGGCGATCACGAGTTGGCCATCCTCACTGAGCAGGATCAGTTTGCCATCGGCAATCATCAGCGAACCGCAGCCGAGCCCACGCTGCTGCCACAGTACCTCTCCGGTCTTGTGATCCATACAAACCAGTTGCACGACGCGGCCGAGATTCGAGTTGCCATCGAATCCATACAGCTTTCCTTGATACAAGATGCTGTTGTTGAAGTGGTTTCGCATCTCGCGGTTGTCATAGATCAGTTCAAGTTTCCCGTCGCTGAGTCGAAACAAACCGCAACCGACCCCGTAGCCCGTCGAGACAAAGATGGTGTCATCCTTGACGATTGGGGTGGTTGAGTTGGTGCGAAACGGAGACGGCCAAGGGAACGCATCGACTTGTTTGCCGTCGCTGGCATTCGTGACGCGCAAGCCATCGGAGTCGAGTGTGGCCAGCAGCGGTTTGTCGTCGGCGTGAATCACCGCAGCGGCACCGTAACCCGCCGTGTGCTTGGGCGACTTCCAATTCAATTCACCGTTGAGTTTGTTGTAAGAAACGATCCGTCCGCCTTGCAGGATGAGTTGGTCACCCAGGATCGTCGCCGAGCTATTGAAACCCCATTCGGGCAGGTCAACATCAAGGTCCTCTTGCAAGTTGCGTTGCCAGACGATCTCGCCGGTGGCGGTACGGAAACAATACAGTTGTCCCTCTTTGCCAAGCGAAAAAACATGCTCGCCATCAATCATGGGTGTGGATCCCGGTCCGCCTTCGTACAGATTATCGACCAACTCCGAGGGATAGGTGTGGCTCCAAATCGTTTTGCCGGTGTTTTGGTTCAAACAGAACACCGTTTCCTTGCCGTCTTGGTGCCCCATCGTGAATAGTCGTCCGTCGGCGATCGAAACGCTGCTAAAGCCGATGCCAATTTCACGTTCCCAAGCGAGCGACAGTCCCGCTTCGGGCCAATCGGTGGACCAACCGGATTCGTTCGAGATTCCGCTGCGGTCATTGCCCAGCCACTGAGTCCACGAACGGTCTGCGGCAGTCGCGGTGAGGGCAGCGCCGCTCAACAAAATCAGTGCAATGGCAAAGGGAATGCGAAACATCGTGGCTCTACGGAACAAGGGGTGAAGGGAACGCTAAAAGTTACGCTGCAGCAATTGGAACGACTCAGTGCCGAAGGGGTTTCCGTTGATCTGCAATGTGACGTGGTGCACGCCCGGATAAAGGGTGTAAGTGGTGGCGCCATCTCGCAGAGGGTGACGCTTCTTGATTGTAATCGTTTCCCCCTTCCGAACACGCAGCTGTTTGAGTTTGTGAACTTTGGGCGATCGTGTGCCATTGGCTTTCACGAAATCGATCACATAGTCAATCAGGAGCGGTTCGTTTTGCAGCCCTGAAACTTCAAAAGAAAATTCAATGGTTTGACCGGGGCGAACTTCGGCCGTGTGGATCCGAAAGTCGGAAACCGTGACCTTGGGATTGGGTTGGAAACCGAGTAACGCGAGGGCACCACGGTGGCCTTGTTTGACAAGCGTTCGCAACGCGTGCTTGCACATCCACTGCAGCTCGGATGGGTCTTGCTGGGCAAGCTGACGCCATTGTTTCAGCGTGTCGAGGACGAGATCGGGGTGCGTCTTGGCAATGTCGTTGAGGTGATTGGAAACCGAGCGAGTGACATAGCGGGTGGGGTCCGTGTGCAGTGTGTTCAATAGCGGAATCGCCGTTGCGGTGTCGAGCGACAAGCGACCCGACCAAGGCAAACGCGGGCGTGTTCCTTCGCTAACTAGGCGTCGAACATGATAGTTTCGATCGGTGGACCATTTTTCGAGAGTGCTTAGCGTCGCGCTGGGATGGGTGTTCAGAAAGGCACGAATCGCATCCTCCATCGAGAAACGCTGGGTGATCGCCTTGAGCGTCCTCAGCGATAACGCGAGGTGGCGTTTTTCGAGTCCATTGCGAACGACATATTCTCCCAGAGGAGCGAAAATGAAGTCGCCAAAGTCATCGTCACGCTTCGTCGGATCCAACGGGGGTGGCAGTGCTTGGACCATTTGTTTTGCAGCAACTTTGTAGTCCGCGGCAAGGTAGTTCTCCAGCGTGCTAGCGATATGAACGATTCGTTCTTTGAGCCCCAGTGGTTGGAGTCGGAACATCGTTGCTGCGACAAAGCCCGACGCGTCAAAGGAAGGGTCTGCAGCGGAAAAACAGGAGGCGAGGTACTGAACGCGATCTTCGTTGAAGAGTTGATCCTTCAGACTGAAGCCTGTGCTTTTCTGCGGTGGCGTTGTCATCGGCGGGGCTTTGGGTGGCTGGATTCTTGTTGGGCCCACTGGATTCTTGTTGAGCCCAGTCGATTTTTGTTGGGCCCAGTCGAATTTTTGTTGGGCCCAGTGAAGCGGCGCTGAAAGCGGCATTTTAACAGCTCCGCCGGCACAGGGTTCCGTCCGTTGTCTGCGTGACGCTCGGCAATCGCACGAGACGGATCGAAGGAAGGTGTCGTGGTTGGTGGGGCGATCGCGTTTGGGTTGTTGGGTTCAGGTGTCAGCCAATCAGGCATCTCCTGCTCACTGTCAGGCCCTCGTCTGCTCAAACGCGGGCTCTTTTTTGAACGAGCGTGACGAAGACGGGGAAAGGCCGCGAAGTTCGGGGGGCGGTAGCGAACTCGCGAGGCTCCGTAATCTGCGTTCGTTGACGTGGTTCTCAAGTTCGGTCTGGGTGTCTAAACTTCGCACTAGACGTTCGTCATTTGGCTGTTTTTTCGCCGTTTTACCCCTGAATTGATCATGCCTCAACCTCGTGTTTTGGTCCTCCGCGCTCCCGGCACCAACTGTGATGAAGAAACCGCGTTTGCGTTTGAGCAGGCCGGTGCCATCGCCGAACGCGTGCATGTCAACCGCTTGATCGAGAATCCTGCGTTGAAGGATCGGTACCAGGTGTTGTGTTTGCCGGGGGGGTTCAGTTACGGCGACGATATTGCCGCCGGCCGAATTTTAGCGACGAAGCTGCGTCAGCATTTATCGGATCTCGTTGACACCTTTGTGCATGGCAATGGGGATCGTTTGGTGCTGGGGATTTGCAATGGCATGCAAGTCTTGATGCGTTTAGGCGTTTTGACCGAGGGGCTGCCGTCGCCCGTCGACGCCCCGGCAACGCTGAGCTGGAACGACCACGGCCGCTTTGAAGATCGCTGGGTCCATTTGGCTGTCGATAAAACCCCCTGCGTTTTCTTGAAAGGGATCGAGCGAATGTACTTGCCAATGGCACATGCCGAGGGCAAGTTTGTCGCCGCCAGCGCGGAGGTCTTGGAAACGATGCAAGGAGAGGGACGATTGGCGCTCCGTTATGCCGATGGTGAGCAGGGAGCGATCGATAACAACGTGCTGCCGTTTCCCCTGAATCCAAACGGAGCGGATGCCAACATTGCGGGCGTTTGCGATGCGACGGGGCGTGTGTTTGGTTTAATGCCGCATCCCGAACGGCATATCGAAGCGACTCAGCATCCGTTTTGGACGCGTCGTAGCGAGCAGCCTGAGTTTGGTGACGGAATGGCGATGTTTAAAAACGCCGTCGATTGGTTTGCGTAAGGCGAGTCTTTTCACCAGTTTTTACCAGGGCGGGCCGTTGCACCGAGTCGGGCCTCAGGCTTGGCTCGCTGTTACGGCTTGAAGTGAATCTCGCAGGCATCGTTCTCGCACGATTTTCCAGCTAGCTTGTAACGTCGTTTTGCGACCTCGTTATACATCCATCGCCACAGCGTTGCCGTGCCGGGAATGTGAAGGATCGGGGCAGCGAGCCACAGCATCGGTAGCCGCCGGGTGAGATAACGCACCGCGTCGGCACCCCCGTGGCGTCGGTCGTGCGAGTCGATCACGTACATTTGCTTCATCAGATCGTCGTGCTTCAGATCGGGATACCGCTCGGCGACCCGTTGATCGTGGAGGGAGAGGAACGCCAAGCGGGGTCCCCCCACGTCGAGTCGACGCAGGTTCGACACTTGCGCTGTACAGAAGTTACAGTGCCCGTCGTAGATGACGACGTCCGCCCCAGGGGTCTCGTCCGGGTCCGGCAATTTTGGCGTGTTTTTAGGCATTCGGGACTCGAGTGGAGTGCGGAAAGCGGCGTTTCGCTCTCATTTTAGGCTGCCCGATGCGCTATACTATGGGGCAGTGCATCATCCAAGGCAGGGAATAACGATTATGAGCGAAATCCAAACGCGTGTCTCTAGTGCCCGTCGGCGGCTGGTCCTAGCCCAATTTGGTCATAATCTTTGCTGGACGCTGTTCGTTGCAATCTTGGTTGCCATCGTCGCGATTGCGCTGCCAGCGATCTGGGTGATGGAAGTCGATTTTGATGTTTGGGCCAATGCGTGGTTGATCGGCGCAGGCGTGATGGCGGTTTTGGCTGCGGCGGTGCATGCGGTCGCGACCGCGCCGTCAGTTCAATCGGTTGCCGCCGAAGTCGATCGTCGATTTGGGCTTCGCGAGCGTTTGAGCAGTTCGATCAGCTTGGATGCCGTCTCACGTGAAAGCGATTTTGGATTGGCGTTGGTCCGTGATGCCGAAAAGCAAGCGGCCAAGATCGCGGTGGCTCAGCGGTTTTCGCTTCAGCCGACCCGATTGGGATGGTTGCCGATTTCGCTGGTGCCGGTTTTGGCAATCGTTTTGCTGTTGGTCGAGCCTGCCGAGAGTGTTAGCGCCACCGCTGCGAAGACGGATATCGCCGAGATCACGCAAGTGAAAACGGCAACAACTCAATTGAAAAAGCGAATTCAGCAGCAAAAACGCAAGGCCGTGGCCGAGGGGTTAAAGGAAGCCGAGGCGTTGTTTGAAAAGATGGAGGTCGATCTCGATAAGATTTCCAAACGCGAAAGCATGGATCGTAAAGAGGCGATGATCGCGTTAAATGACTTGAAAAAGCAGCTCGAAGAGCGTCGCGAGCAACTCGGGTCGCCTGATCAAATGCGTCGTGCAATGTCGCAAATGAAGGGGCTCGAGTCAGGGCCTGCGGACAAGGTCGCCAAGTCAATTGAGAAGGGCGAGTTCGGTAACGCCAAGGATCTGGTCAAGCAGCTCGCCGAGAAGATGCGCGATGGCAAGTTGTCCGAGCAGGAGAAGTCGCAGCTGAAAAAACAAGTAGAGCAAATGAAGCAGCAGCTCGAGAAGGCGGTCCAGGATCATCAAAAGAAAAAGCAGGAGATGGAGCAAAAGATTGAGCAGGCTCGGAAAGAGGGGCGAGGCGAGGAGGCGGCGAAGATGCAGCAAAAACTAAATGAAATGAGCCAAAAAGACGGTCAAATGCAGCAGATGCAAAAGATGGCCGAGGCGATGGCTCAGGCACAGCAGGCGATGCAGCAGGGAGACGCCGGCCAGGCCGCCGATGCAATGCAGCAGATGGCGGACCAGCTGGGTGAGATGCAGCAAGAGATGTCGGAGCTAGAGGATTTGCAGTCGGCGCTCGATGATCTTTCGCAATCGAAGAACCAGATGCGTTGTGAAGGATGTGGCGGTGCGGGCTGCGGAAAATGCCAGGGCATGGGCATGGGTATGGGAGACGGGGCAGGGCAGGGCAATGGTCTCGGCAAGGGCAGCGGATTTGGCGATCGGCCCGAAGCGGAGGAGGACACCAATACCTACGAATCGCAGGTTCGCGGCCAGGTCAAAAAGGGCAAGGCCATTATCGCTGGGTTTGCCGATGGCCCAAACCGGAAAGGGGTCACCCAGGAGGACGTCAAGCAGTCGATCGAGGCGGCGATTTCCAAGGAAAGCGATCCTGCGGAAAATCAGACGCTACCGCGCGCCGAACGTGAGCATGCTCAGCAGTACTTTGACCGCTTGCGTGACGGCCGTTAACTCGATGCCATCTAATTTGACACGAGGGCATTTTGGAAAATGACGTGGGGTGCAAACCGTAGCTGCGTTCGCAAGAACGCGGTCCACCGTTGGGCGACACGTGTTACATCAAAATCAAAAATGCTCTAGCCGTTTTTTGTAGCGGCGCGGAGCCACGCCCGGTTGCTGCCGAGTAAAACGTTCGGGAAACGCTGGGCGAAGCCCCACGCTGTAGCGTTATGCAGGCAGGAGTCTTCGGTAGTTAGCCACGGTTCAACCGGTTCAAGCGGGGCTAACGTCCAAGCGGCTAATGGGATTTCACCCAATCCTTCCTGCCTCCCTGCTTAGAAGGGGCACCCAGTTAGTTCCTGCAAACGAACGGCATTGGACTTTTCCCGTTCGCTTGCAGAGGGTTGGGTGGCAGTGGCCTATCGAGCAGCGGCCTATCGAGCAGCGAACGCGGCGTCGAGCAATTCCGCTTGTTCGATCTTGTGAGCCGCCATGCTGCCGGTGCTCGGGCTGGCTGACTCGTCTCGCGAGACGACCGAAAACTTGTACTTCTCGGCCAGCATGTCCCCGAAGTTCAGTTTGATGTAGGGCCAAGCGCCCATGTTCGTCGGCTCGTCTTGGACCCAGCGAATGTCGGTGCCGGGAGCGAGACCGTCGATTGCCAACGTCAGTTCGTCCGAAGAAAGCGGGTAGAGTTGTTCAACCCGGATGATCGCAACGTCTTGAAGCTCGCGTTTTTCGCGTGCTTCGAGAAGATCGTAGTAGATCTTTCCGGTGCACATCAGCAATTGCTTGCAGCTTGCCAGCGGCGTTTTCTCGTCGGTGAGGATTTTATGAAATTGGCCACTGGCCACTTCTTCCAACGGGCTGACGACGAGCGGGTGACGAAGGAGGCTTTTGGGTGACAACAGGATCAACGGCTTGCGCCACTTGCGAAGCACTTGCCGACGCAGCAGGTGAAAGAGTTGCGCCGGAGTCGTTGGTTGGCAAACTTGGATGTTGTGCTCCGCGCTCATGGCAAGGAAGCGTTCGATTCGCGCGCTGCAATGCTCGGGCCCTTGCCCTTCGAAGCCGTGCGGGAGCAGCATCACCAGACCGCTGAGCCGATTCCATTTGTCCTCGGCACTGGCGATGAATTGGTCGACGATGACTTGGGCACAGTTCCAGAAGTCACCGAACTGTGCTTCCCATGCACACAATCCATCGGGGCGATCGAGGGAGTAGCCGTATTCGAACCCTAGTACGCCGGCTTCGCTAAGCGGGCTGTTGTAGAGTTCAACGCTAGCTTGATCGGCGCTGAGGTGTTCCAGTGGCGTGTACGTTTCGCCCGTCTTGGTGTCGTGAAGAACGGCGTGCCGATGGCTAAAGGTTCCTCGCTGGACATCTTGGCCGGTCATGCGGATCGGGTGCCCTTCGACCAAGAGGGTGGCAAACGCGGCGGCTTCGGCACTCGCCCAATCGAGCGGTTTTTTGCCTTGCGCCATCTCGCGGCGCAAGGCCATCGGGCGTTTCAGCTTCTTGTTTGCCGCAAATCCTTCGGGAAGGCGGGTTAGCGAGTCAAGGATTTCGCTTAGCCGCGCTTGATCGAAGCGGGTGTCGGTGGTTTCGGCTGGTTCGACGCCACCAAAGTACTCGGACCAATTCGCGGCGAGCGTTTGGGTGTCCGGAACAAAGGGTTCGTTCTTGCTCGCTTCGAACTCGCTTTCGAGTTTCTCGGTTCGCTTTTGTTGAATCTCTTTGCCCTCTTCCTCGCTGATCTCACCAATTTCGATCAAACGATTGAGGTATTGTTCGCGGACGCTCGCGCGGCGATCAATTTCGGTGTACATCCGCGGTTGAGTGAACCGGGGTTCGTCCCCTTCGTTGTGTCCCCAGCGACGGTAGGCATACAGATCGATCACGACATCGCGGTGGAATTCTTTGCGGAAATCCATCGCGAGTGAGACCACTTGGGCAACCGCTTCGGGGTCTTCGCCGTTAACGTGGAAGATCGGGATTTGCAGCATCTTTGCGATATCGGTCGCGTAGGTGGTGCTGCGTCCTTGGCGAGGTTCGGTGGTAAAGCCGACTTGGTTGTTGATGACGATGTGAAGCGTTCCGCCGGTGCGGTAGCCCTCGAGTTCGCTGAGGTTGAGGGTTTCCTGGACAATGCCTTCGCCCGCAAACGCAGCATCGCCGTGGATCAGGATCGTCATGACCTCTTGGCGTTTGGTGTCTTTGCGATGGTCTTGTTTACATCGGCATCGTCCCAGGGCGACGGTGTTGACGTATTCGAGATGGCTAGGGTTGAAGCACAGCGAGATGTGGATTTTCTCGCCCGTGGCGGTGACCCAATCGCTGCTGTATCCAAGGTGATAGCGAACGTCCCCTCCGCCGCGGCTGAGTTCGGGATCAGGGTCGTCGAACGACCAGAAAATGTTCATCGCACGTTTTTTCAGGATGTTCGCCATCACGTTCAAACGGCCGCGATGAGCCATTCCCATGACGACTTCCTTGACCTGATGCTGGCCAGCTTTTTCAAGCGCCAAATCGAGCATCGGGATCAAGCTTTCGGCGCCTTCGAGCGAGAACGTTTTCGCACCGACGAATTTCCGCCGCACGAATTCCTCGAAAATCGATGCATCGGCGAGTCGAGCGTAGATTCGACGCTGGACTTGATGAGACAATTCGAGGTGATTTTCAGTCGACTCCATCCGTTTCTGCAGCCAATCGCGAATGTTGCGATTGTCGATGTGCATGAATTGGGCACCGATGCTGCGGCAATAGGTGTTTTGCAGCTTCGCTAGGATCGCATGCAACGTGCCGCCGCTGACATTCTCCAACGCACTGCTATCGAGCGGACGCTGTAGGTCTTGGTCCGAAATGCCGTAGAGCTCAGGGCTCAGTTCTGGAGAGTCGGATTTCAAGATCCCCAACGGGTCGAGTTTCGCGACCAAGTGACCGCGGACGCGGTATTCGCGGACGAGTTGATTGACCCGGTCTTGGATCCGCGACATCCAAATGGATTGATCGGTCGCTTCATCCCCGGTCGACCCACGACGATCGCGAGGTTCAGCCACGCGGTCCGCGGTGCTCTCGCCCGAAGTGAGGTCTCCGTTCTTTTTGAACGAACTCTTGTTCGTGACAACAAGAAATTGTTCAAAATATTGACGCCAAGTATCCGAGACGCTGGAAGGGTCCCGAACGTACTGGACATACAAGTCGTCGATGTAGTCCAAGCTATAGCTGTTCATAGCGGCAAGTTCGCCGTTTGGTTGCGGAAGGGCAGGGGAGGGCAGGGGAGTGCGATTCTGCGGCTCGCATCCTACCAAAATCGATGGTTGTCTTTAACCTTCAGAATTTAGAATATCGTCCGCTAGGTTCCTAGTGGTTGTAAATGAGTTGTTGGGAATGTTGATCCCAGGCAGGGTTCTCTCCCCAGACGGGATTGATCACGCTACGCTCCTACTTTGGAATTTGCCGTCGGACTGATAAATTCCCAATCTTGCGGCCGTTATCGGGTCGCAAATTTTTGTGACGCAAGCAAATTGGGAAAATGGTTCGGTTTGCTCGCAATCGTAATGTCGTTGTTGCCCCAAATTATTTTTTGAACATGGCTGTACTGCTCCAACTCCGTGAAGCTCACAAACGATTTGGCGATCAAATCGTCCTTGAGGGGGCCGATGTCTCCTTGGTGGATGATGTGAAGGTCGGTTTTATCGGCAGAAATGGGGCGGGGAAATCGACCCTGATGCGAGTTTTGCTTGGCGAAGAAGAGCTCGAGCGAGGTGAGATTATCACCCACCCCACGCTCCGGATCGGCTACCTCCGCCAACATGATCCTTTTCAAGCCGGTGAATCCGCTCTCGATTTCTTAATGCGAGACAGCGGTCAGCCCGAGTGGCGGTGTGGCGAAGTCGCGGGCGAGTTTGAGCTCAAAGGAGCTTATCTGGAGGGGCCCGTGAAAGCGTTGTCGGGGGGGTGGCAAACCCGAGTGAAGTTGGCGGCCCTGCTGCTACATGATCCGAATTTGTTGATGCTCGATGAGCCGACGAACTTCTTGGATCTTCGCACCCAGATTCTGCTTGAGCACTTTTTGCGTGCGTTTAATAAGGCGGCTTTGATCGTCAGCCACGATCGCGAATTCCTGAAAGCCACCTGCTCGCAAACCCTCGAGCTTTCGCGTGGCAAGTTGACGATGTACACCGGCAAAATTGACGCCTACCTCGAGTATCGCGAGGAGCGTCGCGAGCACGACCGCCGCGTCAATGCCACCGTGATCGCAAAACAAAAGCAATTGCAACGCTTTATTGAGAAGAACCGTGCCAATGCGTCGACCGCCAGCCAAGCAAAGAGCAAGGCGAAGCAACTCGAACGGTTGCAGACCACCGAGATCGAACGCGATGAACCCACCGTGCACATGCGAGCCCCTCGGGTCGATCCCAAGCAAGGTACCGTGTTCCGCTGCACCGAGTTGGCGATCGGGTATCCCGATCACACCGTTGCGGACGGCATCACACTCGAAATCGAGCATGGGCAACGTGCGGCGATCGTTGGGGATAACGGGCAAGGCAAAACGACGCTGCTGCGTACCCTCGTGAACTCGCTCGATCCTGTGGCAGGGCAGATGAAGTGGGGGCATGGCGTCGAGATTGGTACCTACGCGCAACACGTTTACACGAGTTTAGACGAGCGGATGACCGTCATCGAGCATCTCGAATACAACTCGCTTCCGGGCACCACGCGACAAGAATTGTTGGCGATGGCCGGCGCGCTGTTGTTCCGCGATGATCAGATTCAAAAGAAGGTCAAAGTGCTCAGCGGGGGCGAGCGTGCGAGGCTCTGTATGGCCGGATTGCTGCTTAGTAACTCGAACGTTCTGGTGCTCGATGAGCCGGGGAACCACTTGGACGTGGAGACCGTCGAGGCGCTGGCCGGCGCGCTCGAGCTCTATCAAGGAACGGTTGTTTTCACCAGCCATGATCGTCACTTCATGCGACGCGTGGCGACTTGTGTGATCGAAGTGCGAGACGGCAGTGTGAAGAATCACTTTGGTGACTACGACAGCTACCTTGCTGCGATCGAAAAGGAGGTCGACGACAGTGAAGTGGCTCGTGGTAAAACTCCCGCGGCAAAGTCCGATAAGCCAGGAAAGGTCTCCGGCGAGAGTCAACGCCAAGGCCAACGCGATCAACGCAAAGCCGAGAAGGAACGGAAGAACGTCGAGAAGAAGATCGCTAAGTTGGATGACGAAAAGCGAGCGCTTAACGCCGACCTGTTGACCGAAACGGACCCCGATACCGCCGTCAAGCTGCATGCTCAGATCCAGGCGCTCGAGGTCGAGCTTTCCGAAGCCGAAGAACGCTGGGTCGAGCTCAGCGCCGATCAAGAGTGGTAGGTCGTCAGCGTCAACCGCTTCGTTAGCGCCCGCAGCTATCTGACTTTGCTAGCGGTACAGCGCAAGCCGTCCGGTTGCAGCGAGCAAAACGTTCGCAAAAGCAGCGGGCGGCCCCACGCCGGCCCCCTCGTGGAAGTAGCTGAAACCGCGTTGTTTCACGGCAGCGTTGTCGCTTTGGAATCGTTGTCGCGTCGGAATCGTTGTCGCGTCGGGTGCGTTGTCCAGCGCAAGGGGGGGGCTTTGGCCTTTGTCGTGGTCGGAAGCACGCGTGGTTTTGTAGCGGTGTTGTCGATTGTGGTAGCCAATGGCTTAATGCCGCACAAGGATGCTTGTAGGTACCGATTGAACCATTACCAGCCATAAGGATTGGTTCTCAATATGGTGTCACTTGCTAGGATGCGCTTCTGATGTTGCTGCGATTCGCTCTCGTTTGTTGTTCGTTGGCTAGCTCCGCTTGCTTGGCGACCGCTGACAATTTTGACCGTCGTGCGCTTGCTGATAAACATGCTCCGGCGGGCATCATGGGGGACCATCTCCATGGCAAGGGCGAATGGATGGTTGAGTACAAGTACATGAATATGTACATGGAAGACAACCGAATTGGTGAAAATACCGTTTCGGATGCGACGTCCCTCGGGACCGCGGTGCCCGTCGGACCGCCTGGGCCTGGGATCACGATTGATGGAGTGACCACCAATCGGGGCGCGACTCCGACCCAAATGACGATGGAAATGCACATGGCGCACATCATGTACGGGGCATCGGATGATGTCACGCTGTACACGATGGCGATGTTGCCGAGTATGACGATGGATCACACGCGGGCAAACGGTACCGATTTTACCACTCATAACAGTGGCTTTGGCGACATGGGCTTCGGAGCCCTGCTTCGGCTGTACAGTGATGAAAATGAAGATTGGATCTTCAACCTCGGGTGCTCGGTTCCGACAGGAGACATTTACCGCGAAACCTCCACGCCGACGGGATCCCCGACCGCGTTTCCCTACCCCATGCGGTTAGGGAGCGGGACGTTCAATGCTCGTCCTGGATTGACCTACAAACGCTACAGTGATTGGTACAGCTGGGGAGCCCAGTTTCAAACCGACCTGCCGATTGGAAAGAATTATCGCGGCTACAGCGTGGGGGATGAGTTCCGTTTCAATAGTTGGACGAGTGTGTTGTTGACCGACAACATTTCGGTTTCCTTGCGTGGTGAGCATCTTTGGCGTACCGAGTACGACGGTCATGACCCCGCCGCCAATGGCACTCTGATCAGCACCAATGTGGAACAGTTCCGTGGTGGCTATTGGTACAACCTCGGTTTGGGGGCTCAGTACCTCCGCAACGGTCATTACTTCAACACTGAAATCGTGCCCACCATTGGCCAGGACCTCAACGGCATCCAATTGGAAACCGACTTCGCCTTCATCGCAAGTTGGTCCAAGTCGTTCTAGCCTGTGTCGTTGATCGCAGTTTGTCGTTGATCGCTCCGCGATCATGACGTAATCCCATGGACGGTGGCGGCAAAGAATTTGTCGAGTTCATCATTCAGGCGATTCGCCTTGAGCACTTCTCTTTGTAAAGTGATAGGGATCGAGTCTGGACGGTGTGTCCAGGCGCTTTCGCCTCGATTCACTTTCAACTTCGCGCTGCGTCCATGATTTCTCCGCTAAAAATCGGCGACCTTGTCATCGATCCGCCGATCCTGCAGGCTCCGATGGCGGGGTTTACCAACGCCGCCTTTCGCCAAATCGTGCGTGATTTTGGTGGGGCGGGGTTGCTGGCCACCGAGATGGTCAACGCCCGTGGCTTCGTTTGGATGGATGAAAACGAGGCGGAGCACCCTGACCGATTGTGGGGAGTGGCCGAGGAGCCACGTCCCTTGGCGGTCCAGATCTGGGACAACGATCCGGCCACGATGGCGAAGGTGGGCAAGCGGTTGGTCGAAGAGTACCAGGTCAGTATCGTCGACATCAACTTCGGCTGTCCGGTTCGCCAGGTAACTCAAAAGGCCCACAGCGGAAGTTATCTGCTGCGTGACCCTCGCCGAATGTTTGACATCATCAGCCAATTGGTCGAGGCTTGTAGCCCTACTCCCGTTACTGCCAAGATTCGTCTCGGATGCACTCGCGACAACGTGAACTGTAACGAGGTGGCAAAGGTGGTCGAGGAAGCGGGGGCCGCGGCGCTGACGGTCCATGGTCGCACCGCTCAAGACATGTTTCGTGGCAACGCCGATTGGGAGACGATCAGCGAAATCAAAAGTCGTCTGAAGTCGATTCCGCTAATCGGCAACGGTGATCTTGATTCGGCTGAAAAGGTGGTCGCCGCCTTTGAAAAATACAACGTGGATGGCGTGATGATCGCCCGCGCTTGCCTCGGACGACCATGGTTGTTTGCGCAAGCCGCTGCGGCGCTGCGTGGCGAACCGATTCCCGCCGAACCGACGATGTCCGAGCAACGCGAGGTGATGCTGAAGCACTACCGCTTGGTGGTCAGCCGGTTTGGCGAAGAGAAAGGCACGGTGCTGATGCGCAAGTACGCTTGTTGCTATGCCCAAGGTAAACCGGGGGCGCGTCATTTCCGCTCGGGCGTTGCCCGCGTTGCTACGACGGAAGAATTCTACCAAATCGTCGATGAGCACTTTCCGATCGAGGCCGCGACGAATTAGAGCATTTTGAAGAATGTCGTGGGATTCAAGCCGTAGCTGCGTTGGCAAGAATGCGGCACACCGTCTGGCGACACTAGCGACCCCAGTTTTTTGCGTTGGCAAGCACTAGGCCGCCGCGAAGCGAAGCTCCGGCATGCGTCCGTGTGGAGCCCGCTTCGAAGCTATCCCCGTCGCAGTTGATTGACGTAGCTCGAGAACATTCGCATGTCGCTGGGCAATTCACCAGGACCCACGATCAGCGGTCCTTTTTCAGGCGAAGGATGCAGTCCGTGACTGCCGCGTACCAGCGTCGGGTCGAGTGGGATTACGTCCATCGAGTAGCGAAAGCCGAGCTTCTTGCGAACAAGTTTTCGGATCGCGCGAAACTTGCTGGTCATGAACAATTCACAGGGGTCGTAGCCTGGTTTGCGATGGATATCGACGGTGCGCGCAAAGTCGGGCGCCCGGTCGTCATCGAACCAATAGTAGTAGGCAAACCACGCATTGGGCTTAGCCAGTGCAATCAATTCGCCGCTGCGTGGGTGGTCGAGCTCGAGTTCTTCGGGGGCAACCACGCGATCGATTCCCGCGACCGATTCTAGTTTGGCTTTGACCTCGGGAATCAACTCGTGACGGTTGACATAGACGTGGGCGAGTTGGTGGTCGCAAACCGCAAATGCATCGCATTCGCCTGGAATCAACGTTTCGCCAAACGGCCCGTTGCGAACGCCGAGCCAACCCTCGGAGCGTAATTCGCGATTGATCATTACCGGTTGGTCTACGGGGACCAATCCATATTCGGACACCACCACCACCTGGGCGCCAATGGATTCCGCAGCATCGATCACGGTCTTGGCGCATTGGTCGACTTCGCGAACCCTTTGGAGATCAGGTTGCGAGTACCGCTGGAAGTCGTAATCCAGGTGCGGCAAGTAGACCATCGTCAACTCAGGTCGCTTCTCTCGCAATACCAACGCCGAAGCAGCGGCGATCCACTGGGAGCACGGTAGCCCTGCATTGGGCCCCCAGAATGTGAAGAACGGAAACGGGCCCAGCTTTGCCGTGAGGTCGCAATCGGTGTGGTCCAGGATGTCAAAGACCTTGGAGCCATCGCAACCGTAGTGCGGTTTTGGGGTCGCGCTATAGCGAACCCCCGAGGACTGGTTGAACCACCAGAACATCTTTGCCGTCTCGACGCCATCGTAAAACTTGGGGCCCTGGATCAGCGAATTGGCTTGTTGCCAAAAACGGATTTCTTGGGTGTCCCGGTAATACCAACCGTTGCCAACGATCCCGTGCTCACGCGGAGCGAGTCCCGTCAACATGGTCGCTTGCGACGTGGCGGTAACCGCCGGCAGCGGGCTTTTCCAAGCCGCTGATTTGCCAACCGCAGCGATGTTCGGCGCGTGCGTTAGCAGTTCGGGCGTCAATCCGACGACATTGATGATACAAACGCGATTCACAGTGGTTTTTCCCTTCGGGGGCCTATTTCATTCTCGGGAATTCGCCGTTTTGGTACTTCGTCCAATACGAATCGAGTTGTCGTTTGACAATCCCACTGAGCAGGAACACGCCGAGCAGATTAGGGAAGCTCATCCCTAGAATCATCAGATCGCTGAAAGCGAGAATGTTGCCTCGCGTGACGATCGAGCCGAGGACCGTGAACGATAGAAAGAGCAGTTTGTAGATGATCGACGTGCGAACGCCAAACAGTTGGACCCAGCAGCGTTCGCCATAGTACGACCAACTGATACAGGTGGAATAGGCAAACAGCACGACCGCTGCGAACAACACGTAGCGAAACCAATCGTGGCCACCGACGACAAACGCTTCGAGCGTGAGTCGGGCTCCCTGGTCGCTCGCGATCACCTCTTGCATGTTTGGCGCTTCGTAGACGCCTGTGACGACCACCACGAGTGCCGTGATGGTGCAGACCATGACGGTGTCGATAAAGGGTTCCAGGAGTGCCACGATTCCTTCGCTGACCGGTTCATCGGTCTTGGCGGCGGAGTGAGCGATGGCGGCCGATCCGATTCCTGCTTCATTACTGAATACAGCTCGTTTGATACCGATGACAAGGACGCCGAGGAAAGCACCGTAACCCGCTTGAAGTGAAAATGCCTCGCCGATAATCGTGCCGATCGCCGCAGGGACTTCCGTTGCGTTGACCGCCAAAATGTAGAGGGCGGCGATGACGTAGGCGGTACACATCAGCGGCACGATCTTGCCCGCGACCGCAGCGATACTTTTGATCCCGCCGATGATCACGACGCCCACGGCGACCGCCATGATCACGCCATAAATCCAAGGATGGGTTTGTAAGATATCTACATCCTCACGAATCACCTCGAGGGATTGGCCGACTTGAAAGGAGTTTCCGCCTCCGAAACTCGCTCCGATGCATAGCACTGCGAAAACCACCGCCAACACGCGGCCGAGCTTAGGCAATCCAATGTCTTTGAGGCCGTAGCGTAGGTAACGCATGGGGCCGCCCAGCACATGGCCATCTTCGTCGGTGACGCGATAGAGTTGACCGAGCGAACATTCGGTAAACTTGGCGGTCATTCCCAGCAGGCCTACCAGGACGATCCAGACGGTTGCACCGGGACCGCCGGTTCCAATCGCGATCGCCACACCCGCGATATTGCCTAGTCCCACCGTGGCTGAAAGCGCCGCAGCGAGGGCTTGGAAGTGGGTCACTTCGCCCGGTTCATCGGGTTTGTCATAGATGCCGCGAATCAGGTCGATCGCGTGTCGAAAGGCTCGGAAGTTGATGAAACGCATTCGCAGCGTCAAAAAGATACCGCCGGCGAATAGCCAAACCACGACAAAAGGAATGCTGACGCCCAGTCGCTCCTTTGTGCCAAAGTCATAAAAAATGACCATCTCCGCGTTAGCCACCACGTACTTGCCAAACGTCGCGTCGACTTGCTCCATCCATGTCAGTTCCGATTCGGCAGTCGTTTCCTCGCTGGGGGGGGCCTGTTCGGCAACCGATGCCTCGTTCGCGGGATCCGCGTTTTCGGTGACAGGATCCAGCGTTGCTGGAACTGCTTCCGAGGCCGTGTCTTGCCCCGTCACACGGGTCGGAGTGCCAAGGGTGCTCAGGGCAATGACCGCCCAGGCAAGGAGTGTGAATGACCGGATGGAAGGAGTCAGGCGGGCGAGGGGAGGGACAATAGCTGTTTTTGGCATCGCTGAGGACTCGTGGGAAAAACGTTCGCGTTCAGACCGACGGGCATGGATCAAAGCGCGAGGAAAGCGTAAGGCAGGCCTCGATGTGCCACGTCGCGAGCGATATCGTACCAAATTTCTCCGCCACGCGATTCCGCAATTCTCGGAGTCCAAGGCGATCAATCAAATCGAGTCCGCAGTATGTCAATTCGCGGGGCTCGGTTTATGGTGTCGGGAATGTCCGCTGCACTCCGGAAGGCCAGGCAGAGTAATCGAGAGGGCGGTCTGATTTCCGGCGACATTGTTTCTGGTGTCAAATTCTCTGCAACGCTTTTCCCGTTTCTATGTTTCCCATAGCATGAGTGGGTGGTGCACGCCAAATGCACGTGCTCTTTGTTTTGCCATTCCGACGGAGTCCTCTCGTTTATGCATCGCGATGATCAGCCTGAAGTCTCCGTGGTGATACCCGTCTATAATGCGTCAGCATATCTTGCTGAGGCAGTGGAAAGCGTCTTGAGGCAAACCTTTACCGATTGGGAGCTGGTCGCGGTCGACGATGGATCGTCCGACAATTCGCTGGAAATATTGCGGGGGTTTGAGTCGCAAGATTCACGCATCAAAGTACTGCCATTGACGCATCGTGGGATCGCAGGGACCCGCAACGCAGGGATTCATGCCGCGCAAGGTGAGTATCTCGCTGCCTTGGACAACGATGACATCATGTGTCCGCGGCGGCTGGAGGTCCAAGTGGATTTCATGCGAAAGCATCCTGATTTTGTTGCGGTGGGAGCAGCGGGACTACTCGTGGACGCCGATGGCGATCCGATCGCCGAGCGTTCATTCCCCAGCTCCAGTGAAGAAGTTGAATCGGAATTGCTCAAGGGACGCAACCCGTTGATGCAATCGGGCATGATGTTCCGCCGCGAAGCCATGCTTCGCGTAGGTGCCTATCAAGATGATCGCAACTTTGCCGAAGACTATGATCTGTTTTTGCGGTTGACTGAGATCGGGCGTATCGGAAATCTCAATGAAGTCTTAATGCGCCAGCGGCAGCATATCTCAAGAGCCAGCGCTGCGCATTATGCCGACCAGAACCGTGTCGTGATGTTGGCGCTACGGGACGCTTACGCTAGACGCGGTCTCACGCAATCGCTGCCCACCATCGAAGGTTCTTGGCATCCGACCACCGCCAGGGATTATCACATTCGTTGTGCCAGCGACGCTTGGGATGCCGGGAACATCACAACCGTGCGTAAGCACGCCGGGGCGCTTGTGCGTGAGCAAGCGTTTTCGCCGCGTGGTTGGGAGCTCTATGCCCGAACGATAATGGGACGAAATCTTTATCGTGGCGTAGCCCAATTTAAATCCTTCTTTCGACCGCTGAAAAAACTTTGCCGATAAGCGTGAGAGGCACTTGGCTTGGCTGGAATTGCCCACGAAAAGTTGACAGTGGGCCGGTCTTAACGGGAAGGTAAATGGTGCCTCCTGTGGATCAGGATTCACCGACGAATAACGGTTCTTCGATGGATTGCTCAAAGTCGATCGGACTCT